>JANPIG010000340.1:0-2366 GCA_031424875.1 Cytophagales bacterium | reverse complement strand
CCCTGTAAAGCAAATGAGTAAAAAAATCAAAACTATCTTGGTGGATGACGAGAGGTTAGCACGCCAAGAACTGAAGTATCTGTTGCAGGAGTACCCTGATATTCAGATAATTGACGAAGCCGAAAATGTGGACGAGGCATTGGAAAAGATCCATCGTTTGCAGCCCGATTTGATTTTTCTGGATATTGAAATGCCTGAGAAAAATGGATTCGATTTGCTAAACGATTTGGAATACGTTCCGAAGGTAGTATTTGTAACAGCTTATAATCAATATGCTATTCAGGCTTTTGAGTCTGAAGCGATGGATTATTTGTTGAAACCGATGAAATCTGATCGGTTAGCAAGAACTATTGAAAAAGTGCGTTCAGATGTTCATCAAGCCAGATTAACTGATGCCGTAGCATCAGGAAGACTTCCAGTACAGAAGCGTATTTTCTTGAAAGATGGAGAAAAGTGTTACTTTGTCCGTTTAACGGAAATTTATATGATTGAGTCCGTAGGTAATTATTGTCGTTTCCATTTTGACAATAATCGCCCCATGATTCACCGTTCTTTAAATAAAATTCAAGAACGTTTAGACCCACATATTTTCTTCCGTGCCAACCGCCAGCAGATCATCAATACTGAATATATAGCAGATATTGAATCGTATTATAAAGGCGGAATGAGAGTAGTTTTATCGAATGGTATTGAATTGGAAATTTCTACACGTAACTCAGTTGCGTTTAAAGAAATGATGGGAATGTAGATTTGATGTAAAATAAATCACCAAAAGCCTTTGATAAACGTTGTCAAAGGCTTTTTTGTTCTGCATTTAGAAATTTAATTTTTCTTTTAGATACAAAATTAACAAAATCCTCATTTGTAAATGTATAGCATAAACTGTATAACTGATTATTGTAATCTCATCATTTGCTTTCGGCTTATGTGTATTTTTTATTGACATTTTACCATAAGATAAGTACTTTTATCCTAAGAAATATCTGCACAGATATTCTTTTGGACTTAATGGTGGCGGCTGTTAAGTCCTTTTTTTTGCCAAAATTATTTTTCATTAACAAAGATTATAATTTCTACAAATACTATCTTTGTTATTATGCGTATATTTATCATCCTCTATACAATTTGGGCTGCTTTTTGTTTTGTCCTCCTCTTTTTATTATTATTTCCTTTATTCTGGATTTTTCTTCAAAAAGAAAGTTGGAAACCCAATGCTCATTACCTTAATCGTGTTTGGGCAAAGATTCTATTCTTCTTAGTGTGTATTCCTGTTAGGGTTAAGTATGAATTTAAACCCGAAAGCCAAAAAGCTTATGTATTTTGTGCGAATCATTTTTCGTATCTTGATATAGCAGTAATGGGTTTGATTATTCGTAATTATTTTGCCTTTGTGGGAAAAGCATCGCTCAAAAATGTACCTCTGTTTGGTTATCTGTTCAAAAAACTGCATATTATGGTAGATAGAAGCGACCCAAATAGTAGAGCAAAATCACTAAGCCGTTCCATCAGAGCCTTGCAAAGTGGGCGAAGTATTATGATTTTTCCAGAAGGGGGAATCCAATCGAATAATATTCCACAAATGCACTTGCCACTTAAAGATGGGGCCTTCGTAATGGCAATTCAGCAACAAGTTCCCTTGGTTCCAATTACATTTTTGAACAATTATAAAATTCAGCACGATGATGAATTGTTAATTTATCCACAAGCTATCAGGGCAATTATTCATAAGCCCATTTACACTACGGGCATGACTCAGGCGGATGTAGGAAGTTTGAAAAATAGATTTGTAGAAATTGTACAAGAATCATTGAATGATTATAAAAATGCCGTTCAATAGATGTTTTGACCAATTATCCGTTTGTTGTTTTAAGAGATGAAATCTTAATCGTTAATTTGCGGCGTATTATTTTAACAAAAACTATTTAGATATGAACTCACACGAAATTGATTACAAAATTATTGGCGAGGATATTCAACTCGTTGAAATTGAACTTGACCCTAATGAAACGGTAATTGCCGAGGCTGGTTCGATGTGTTATATGGAAGATGGCATTACCTTTGAGACCAAAATGGGCGATGGCTCCAATGCGGATAGTTCTATCATGGGTAAAATTTTTCAAGCGGGTTCTCGTTTATTAACGGGTGAGTCATTATTTATGACGCACTTTTCAAACCGTGGTTCAGGCAAACGTAAGGTGGCTTTTGCGGCTCCATATCCAGGCACAATTATTCCAATAAATTTGGCTAATATTCCTGGCAATACACTGATTGCCCAAAAGGATAGTTTTCTTTGTGCAGCTTTGGGAACAAAGGTTTCGATAACTTTTAATCAGAAAATTGGTGCAGGTTTTTTTGGAGGAGAAGGC
>JANPIG010000339.1:0-3576 GCA_031424875.1 Cytophagales bacterium | reverse complement strand
CAGTTGTAGCTTCAGGATGATAATGTAGTGGAATATAAACAGTCTTTAGTTTATCTAAATTGGGTAGATATTTTAAGTTTTGAATAAAATACTTTTTAAGATTGAAAATGTCTGAAAGATTCCTTGGATAAGTCTCAGATTTTGTCATCATATAACGATATTCTTTTTTATTAAACATTTTATGCAAAATTATGTAATGCCACAAATACTTAATTTTATATAGGAAATAATATTTAGCTACATTTAAATTAACTTCCTTCTTACTCTTAATTGAATAATTTTTTTCTTTATTTTTTATTTGAGTTATAAAGATATCAATTTCATCATTTGTAGGTTCTCTTAGAAAGTTATTTTCACCTCTTTCAGTCAACATAAAATAATTTTTTCCAAATGAACTAGCACAATATGGAATCATTATTATGTTGAAATATTTTGCGATACGTGTAAGAATATCTACCGTGTAACAATCTACCATATGTGTTACAAGAATATCTACTTTATTTTCCTTAAAATATTCAATTAAAAATTTGGTAGTACTAAATATTAATTGACAAGCCTCATAATAAGGCATTGCGATACGAAATATTCTATCATTTTTAATAATGCTTTCAAAATCTAAAGTTTCCTCAATAATCTTGAAATCCTCACTATTTAAGTCCTTTAAAGAGTATTTTTTTAAATCAATATAAAAATCTGTTTGTTCAGGATAATCAGATAAAATTCTATATTTGTCTATTTTTAAATATTTTTTTATAATACAATCACCATACTCCCTAAATAAAAGTCCACTCGCCTTCGGTTCTCTTGCATACAAAACTACTTTCTTGTTACTATTATCTGCTTCTAATACTTCCTTCAAACTCATTTTTTAAAATATTTTGTTAATCAATACTCAAATTTTGAGCAATCTATTTTTGGTGATTTTGTTACTAATGTTTTAATAGCTTCTTCAAACTTCAATTCTTTTTCGTTTGGTACACAATAAACTTGACTAAAATTATCAGGTGCTAAAGAAAAGTCATTTCCGTGAACCTTATACACAGAAATGGAAGAATCAATCCCAAATAATAATGATGATAATAATTTAAAAGGACTTCTAACTAAAGAACCACTATCTTCTAAAAAGTCAAATTTAGCGTAATAATAAGTATATCCATTTAACAACGCTACACATTTGACTGCGAACTCTCTTGAAAGAGCTTCAAATCCTACAATTGCTCTTGATTCCATTATTTCATCGACCGATTCTGACAATATTTCATATTCTCCTCCTTCTACATCAATCTTAATATATGAAGACGTTAAACTGTTGTTTTCTACACACTCCTTTAAAGTCATTCCGTGACAAACGAATGTGTCTACATCATCTCTCATAAGTGGCGAATCTACAATTGATGCTAACGCCGAACTATCTTTAGGAACTTTTAGAAGTAATTCCTTGGGGCTATTTTTACCTACTACGGCAGCATTAATAACAGTTACATTTTTTTTATCTTCAAAAATTTGTCTTAAAATATTGGCTGCAGATGGATTTGGCTCTATCAGAATTACTTTATTATATTCCTTTTCTAAAAGAATTGCATCATGCCCATAGTTAGCACCTATGTCGATGAAAGTTTTGCATAGTCCAGCTCTTGCAAGAGCTGTATAAGTAAAAATATTTTCTGGTTCTCTTATGTGGTCTTCGTATAAAAGTCTTTGATCTAAATCTTTTAAATTCAATGAGATTGTTTTTCCAAAAATTGACTTTTCAACTTTTATTTCATTAGCTTTTTTTCTATCAGAAGATACTGTAAAACGCATCTTAGCTCTATGAAGTAAATAAGCACCCAATTTTATGAGTTGTATTGTAATAACAGGTACTGGTTTATTTGAATTGTTTGGCATAATGAAAATAAAAAAGATTAAAATTATATGATTAATAAGCTATTCGTCTGAAAACAATATCAAGAATATATAAAGAATAACATATGAGAAATAAACTGTCAACTATTAAAATTATACTTAAGGAAATTTCTTGCTCCGCTAATATAAAAATGGTCATTATGTTAATTATAAACACAATTGTAACCGTGACGAGCATTTTTAAATTATAATCTTTATACACAGCTACTGGACTAAAAATTCCCACTAATGCATTAAAACCTTTTGCAAAGGCTATGGCACAAGTTATAAATACAATGTTATTAAATTGAGGATAAAACTTTGCGATAAAATAAATGGATACTATATAAATTAAAAAGAAAATCAAATAAAGCGCAACAGAGTTTTTTAGATTTTTTTTTAAATCATCCTTTTTTAATATATCTAACTTTTCACCATGATCGACAGTAGCTAAATAACTAAATACACTTATTAAGATAACTACTATTTGAGACAAATTGAATGCAAATGAATAAGATGGAAGTTCATTTTTATAATATCTTTCTATAAAAAACCTCTCTCCAAAAATTAACAATGATAGTGCTAATGAACATAATGTAATTGAGATACTTTTTTTTACCAAATGATAATAAGTTGAATAATCCTTCTTTAATGCAAATTCAAAAGGTACATTTATTTTTCTGAATACGAAGATTAACCAAATGAAAATTGCTAAACTAAACATTACCAATATTATTACCTTTTCATCATTTGATAAACCCAAAAAACAAACAAATAGAACCGAAATTGAAAGAAGAGGTTTGAATAAAAATGCTTCAAAAAAGTATCTATTAACTTTTAATTTTTGTTCAAGACTTGTGTAGACATTTATTGAAATAAGCGGTAAGACTATAAAATAATTATTTAAAAAAATCCCTGTAATTAATGCTACAGTAATTGAAATAGTAAGTGATACTTTGAAAAAAGAGTCAAATTCATCTTTTTTTTCTACATAAAAACTATAGATATATCCACTTGAAGCACCAAGAAGTACATTTGGAAATAAAAATATTAAATTTTTATAATATTCTATACCTGCGTAACCTTGAGTGTCTAATAATTTTGGTAGTATTAAAACATCAATTAAACCAAGTCCATACAAAGTATATCTAATAAATACTGTTTGAAGATTCTTAAATCGATCAAACAATTTAAAAAAATTTGGATACATATTGCATGCTTAATGGTTTTCCTATTTTTAAATTACTACTTGCTACCTGTCCTAATATATATTCATAATATTTAGGAGCCATCCCATCTCCTGGTCTTATTACTCTAATATTATCCTCCGTAAATTTTTCACCAGCTTGTATGTCTTTAACGACATATATTGAGCGTTTAAAAAGCAAACTTTTCTTTTCAGATTCCTGTACGCCATATTGTACCTTGCCTAATGATTGCCATGCTCTTTCCGTTTCAATTACCAATGCTTTTAACTCATAAGGTTCGAGGGAAAAAGCCGAATCAACACCGCCTTCGGCTCTATTCAAACAAAAATGTTTCTCAATAACGGTTGCCCCAATAGTAACTGCAGCAATTGGCACGCCTATTCCCATAGTATGGTCGCTAAGCCCAACTTCACAATCAAATAATTCTTTTAAGTGAGGGATTGTTCTGATATTGGAATTTACTGGAGGGCAGGATAAATACTGG
>JANPIG010000338.1:0-4387 GCA_031424875.1 Cytophagales bacterium | reverse complement strand
ATTTGTCTATCAAAATAAAATCTGACCCATTATCATAATTTACAAATACCAAATCAAATCCGTTATTTAAGAATACTTGCAAATTATCTCGATAATCAGAGACTAATCTATTAATCCCAACACTATTGTCAGGGTCGTACCCTTCTGCAACAATCATTGGTCTGTCTAAAATACCATCACAGCCTATAAAATAGCATACTCTGCCCCCGCAACATTGGCAGCTACTCTACCACCTTTTATTTTGGGGCTACTGACTGTACCTATATATGATGGTATGGGACGAGACAAAAAATGAATTTTGAAAGGACAAGTAGTAACATAAACACCACGTTTAGTCGTCAATTTTATTTTGATAGACAAATCACCTGTTTTAGAAAACTGGTGAGTAATAATTTGTTGTTTCCATCCAACATCTTCAAATCCTTTTCCTTCATCAAAGTCTATGGCTAAACCCCTGATAGGATTGTCAAGATTATTAATAATGGTAGATGGGTCAATTTCAAAACTTAGATTCCCTTGGAACGCTTCTGCCTGTAAAAGACCTGCCCCTATAAATTCGATGTTTTCATAGTCTTTTGAATCAGCTTTTTTATTATCCTTTTTGGCTTTGGTATTTGCTTCCATTTGTTCTTTGGTCAATAGTAAAGCCTCTGCATTAATGATACCAATTGGAATGTTATTATTATCTGAAATCTCTTTACCTTTTTTGGCAATAATTCCCTTCAACTTAGTATTTAAAGGTTTACTGTTAAGGTCAGCTTGTTCAAGAATTTCACTGAGGTAGTTAAAATAATTGGCAGATAATTCCAGTTCAACTTCTCTATTGCTGTTTATCTTTTTTTGTTTTTCACGAAAAGGATCAAAATAATTGGATATTCGGATGGACTTATTAAGGAGGGGTTTTCCTTTGAAGGAAGTAGTATCTAATTGAGAGATGATTTCTTTATCTTTCTGAGTAAAAGCAGAGAAAGAAAATATTAAAATAATACAATTTATTATTAGTATTATTTTAAAATGGGGGGATAATTTGTAATTTTCATGGTTTTATTTATTTTTTTGTGAGAATGATTTCGTATTCGTTAGTTTGTCCTAATAAAAGTGAGTCTATGGAATTTGCATAATCGGGATAAACAGCGACTGTTTCAGAACCAGAACCAATATTTACATTATTTTTTTTAGCTTGTATCTTGTATCGTTCAAAAGGGAAATACACATTTCCAATTAGTAAGTAAACCTCTCTGGTTTTTTCAGGTACAGCCTGTGAGAAGGCAATAATACCATCTTTATCAGAAGTCTTTTCTATCTTAAAAGTAGTCTCTTGACTACCTCCACCAGCAATGCTACCTCCAGTGTTATAATAACCCCAAAATGTAAAAGGGATATTTTCAATGGGGTTTCCTTTTTCATCTGTTACTTTTCCAGAAATAATTGTAGCTGGAATCGCTTTTTCACAGGAGGAAAAAAACAAAGGAGGCACTACCCCCAAAGCAATCAAAAATTTTCTTCGTTTCATGATAATAAAAGTTTAAAATGTGAAAATTAAACATACAGATACATCTCCAAAAATATTTGGAGAAAAGATGAGTTTTAAACAACAATGGTTGTATGTGAATCAAAAAAAGGGGAAATAAAAAAAGAGACAGGCAAAACAGGTGTCTTGGTGTCGGCGGTAAATCGTAGCTACTAAATGTTAAGTAAATGTGTAGAATTATTTTTAATAAAGCAAGCAATTTTGAAAAAATAATTTTACAATAATACGGTTATTTGCAATATTATGCGTTTGGCTTAAATTTAAAAGTTTAGAAAATTTCTTTCGCACGTATTGAACGTGTATTATTCATCTACATTTCGAGTAAAAAACCATCAAATTCCGCTTTTCATAAAAGCAAATTCCCTCAAAAAATATTCCCCCATGAAACTCAAAAAACTACTATTACTCTTCGTATTATTAGCCAATCAATCCCTTTTTGCTCAACGAAATTATGCAGAAAAGATGGCAGAAACCATCATGCAAACCTATCCAGATTCGATGGTGGTGATGAAATATGCCAGCCATTTGGAACAAGACAAGCAAATTCCAACGGGCATGACCGCTGACCAAGCTCAAAAAGCCCGTCCTGCCAATTGGAACTATGAAATGGGCGTAGTTTTTCAAGGTTTTGAACGGCTTTGGCGTACTTCGGGTGATGCTCGATACCTACAATATATGCGTAAGATTATTGACAAATTCATTACGCCCGAGGGAAATATTCGTACTTTTAAAGTGGATGAATATAATTTAGATAATATCCCCACGGGTCGTCAGTTGCTTACGCTTTATCAAACTTTCAACGATAAAAAATATAAACTTGCTGCTGATTTATTGTACAATCAATTAGGAGTTCAACCCAGAAATAAAGTGGGTGGCTTTTGGCATAAATTAAAATATCCTACTCAAATGTGGCTGGATGGGCTTTATATGGCTGAACCATTTTATGCTGAATATTCATTAATGACGGGCAATACTCAAAATTTTGATGATATTGCCAATCAGTTTGTGTGGATGGAACGCTACGCTCGTGATGAAAAAACAGGCTTGCTTTATCACGGTTGGGACGAAAGTCGTCAGCAAAAATGGGCAAATCCTCAAAATGGAAAATCTCCCGAATTTTGGAGTCGTGCCATGGGTTGGTACATCATGGGATTGGTGGATGTCTTGGATTATTTCCCGAAGGACCATCCTCGCCGTGCTGAATTAATAGCTGTTTTAGAGCGTACTGCCACAGGAATTGTAAAATATCAAGACCCTGCTTCGGGTGTATGGTGGCAAGTAACTGATAAAGGTGGACAAGCAGGTAATTATCTCGAATCGTCGGGTTCTTCGATGTTTGTTTATGGTTTAGCAAAAGCGGTTCGGATGGGCTATATTAGCGATTCTTATTTGCCCAACGTCAAAAAAGGTTATGATGGATTAATCAAAAACTTCATCGAAACAGATACAAAAAACAATGTTCACCTAACAAAAGCCGTGGGCGGAGCAGGTTTGGGCGGTACTCCCTACCGTGACGGAACGTATGATTATTACGTAAAAGAACCCACCAGAAGTGATGATTTGAAAGCAACTGGACCGTTTATGGAGGCTTGTATTGAAGTTGAATTATTGAATAATTTCACCGTGGGAAAAGGGAAAAATGTCATGCTCGATAATTATTTCAACAATGAATACAAAAAGGATAACGGGCTAAAATTTCACTATACTTGGGAGGACCGTTTTGATTCTGGATTTCAATGGTTTGGCAGTATTTTCAACGATTTTGGTGCAAAAACGCTAACTTTGACAACTGCTCCAAATGCCAAAAATCTAAAATCTGCCGACGTTTATATCATCGTTGATCCAGATTCAAAAAAAGAAACTGCTAAACCAAATTACGTCAATAGTACTGATATTCAAGAGATTAGCAATTGGGTAAAGGCTGGTGGAACCTTAGTGATGATGGCAAACGATACTTCTAACTGTGAAATTCCTCATTTCAATGAACTGGCAAAAACATTTGGTATTGAGTTTACAACCAAAAACCGCAACATGGTGCAAGGGGTACAGTTTGAACAAGGACGTTTGGATATTCCTGCCAATAATGAGGTTTTCAAAAATACGAAATCCATTTATGTGAAAGAATTGGCAACACTTAAATTAACTGCTCCTGCTCAATCGGTCTTAACTGATAAAGGAGATGTAATTATTGCCATTGCCAACGTTGGAAAGGGAAGAGTTTTTGCTATTGGCGACCCTTGGTTATACAATGAATACGTAAATGCTCATAAAATTCCGATGAGTTTTGAAAACTTCAATGCTGCTCGAGATTTGGCAAAATGGTTATTACAAAGTAAAAAACAATAATAGAACATACGGAAGTCCTCCTTCAAAAGGACGGCTTCCGAAAATGTTCGCATATTTTTAAAATGCAACATATCGAACATATCGGCATTGCCGTAAAAAATTTAGAATTTTCAAACGAATTGTTTACAAAACTCTTAGGTTCAGCACCTTACAAACAAGAAGGGGTTGAGTCTGAGGGTGTAATGACTTCTTTTTTCCAAACAGGACAAACCAAAATCGAACTCTTAGAGGCCACCAATCCAGACAGCCCCATTGCCAAATTTATTGAGAAAAAAGGCGAAGGCATTCATCACATTGCCTTTGAAGTGGAGGACATTGTGACAGAAATGAAAAGGTTAAAATCGGAGGGGTTTATCTTGCTAAATGAAGTTCCTAAAAAAGGAGCAGATAATAAATTGGTGTGTTTTCTCCATCCCAAGGGGACGAATTCTGTATTGGTGGAGCTTTGTCAAGGAATTTGACATTTTTTTTATATTTTACGATTATTGCTTTATAAAAAATTAATGCATC
>JANPIG010000337.1:0-1404 GCA_031424875.1 Cytophagales bacterium | reverse complement strand
GAACTTACGAAATTGCCCCAGACCCTGATAATGATATAAATAATGATGATAACGGTTCAACACAATCAGGTCAGATTATTAGAAGTAAGCCAATTCAATTGCAAAACTTCAACGAGCCAACCAATGATGGTGATGCCGATTTCAATACGAACTTAACTCTTGACTTTGGAGTATTCAAACCAAGTCAGTTGGGAGATTTAGTATTTTATGATAAAAATAGAGACGGTATTCAAGATGCGGGTGAAGGTGGTGTAAATGGCGTAACAGTGAACTTGTATGATAACGGAAATTTCGTTGCCACTACAACAACTGTTAATGGAATTTACAAATTTGACAACTTAGGAACGGGTACATATCAAGTAGAGTTTGTTACCTCAACTTTGCCAGCAAGTTATGTAATTAGTCCAAAAGATGCGAACGCAAATGCAAACGATGCCATTGATAGCGATGCAAATGTAACAACTGGTAAAACTGATAATATCATCATTTCAGTACCAGGAACGGTAAATAACACGATTGATGCAGGTATCAATTGCACACAAGCAGTGATTACGTCAATCGTAAAAGATTTCCCTCAATACTGTGTAAATCAGCCAATCAAATTTACTTTGACGTTGGATGGTAATAAAGTAGGAGGTAAGTCATTCACTTGGGTTGGACCAGGATTTAATTCAACAGAACAAAACCCGACCATCGCCAGTGCGACATTAGGAAATAACGGAACTTACACGGTAACAGTAATTTCAAATAATGCTTGCGAAGCCACAACAACGGCAACCGTATCAGTAATTATAAATGCTTTACCAACTGTATCTGCCACAGGTGCAACCGTTTGTGCTACTTCAACTATCAATTTGACAGCACAGGGAAGCGGAACATTTGCGTGGGCAGGACCATCATTCAGCAGTACTTTACAGAATCCTTCGATTCCAAATGCTCAGGCAATTAACGGAGGAATTTATACCGTAACGGTAACGAATGGTGCAAATTGTAAGGCTGCAACAACAGTAAATGTCGTAGTGAATCCATTACCAACTCCTCCTGCAAATCCAGCAATTACTAAAGGAAGTATTTGTATTGGTGAATCAGTTACCTTGAGTGCAGTTTGTGGAAGTGGTGAGATTGTAAAATGGTACGATGCCTCAGGTGTAGCCTTAACTACCTTGAATTTTGCCCCAAGTCCAGTAGGAACTTATGATTATTTTGTGGGTTGTCAAAACACAACAACAACGTGTGAGACAGCAGCAGGAAATCGTAAGAAAGTAACGATTGTAGTTAATCCAATCCCAACTGCCCCAACGGATGCGAAGTCTGATAAAGGAGCGATTTGTGTTGGCGAAACGATTTCATTAAGTGCAACTTGTGGTGTAAACCAAGTAGCACAATGGTATAACGAAGCAGGAG
>JANPIG010000336.1:0-3149 GCA_031424875.1 Cytophagales bacterium | reverse complement strand
CCATTAATCAGTACGTGAGTGCGATGGGCAAATTGTCAGGTTCAGAGCGTGAGAAATTAACAATGACTGATTCGCCAAGACCAGCAAGACAAGATCGTGACCGTGGCGACCGCAACGAACGTCAAAATCGGGGCGGTGAACGTGGTGGAGAACGCAATCACGACCGTGAACGTAGCTTTGATAGAGACCGCAGAAATGATAATTATGCCCCAAGACATAATGCTGGGGGTGGTGATAATCGCAAAATTCAAACTCTTGAAAATGACATTGCTACTTACAGAAATAATTTAGAATTTTTCGCAAAATCTAAGAATGCTGATAAATTACGCCAAGATGTTGAAGCAAAAATTCAAGCGGCTGAAAAGGAATTGAAGGCTTTGAAAGATGCGGCTAAGGGAGCGTAGTTTTTTTTGAAATAATAAAAAAGCGTTTGGTAGATGATTCAACCAAACGCTTTTTTTATTAATCTTTGTCACTTTTTCGATACTGTTTGCCGTATTTGAGTTTCATTTCAGCTACGTGACTTCTTCTGACATTTACCTTCTGATTTTTTTCTGATTTTTCGTGAAAAGCCTCACCAGCACCTTCTCTTTTGGGTTTCTTTACTTGAATATCTTTCATGCTGACCTTCGGAATTTCTTCTGGTAAAACCTTCTGCGAAATCTGTACTTCTTGGGGCATTTCTAACATCGGAATCTGATAATTCATCAATTCCTCAATTTTTTCCAAGGTTTCTGCATCTTTCGGAATGACAAATGAAATAGCAATTCCTTTACGTTCTACACGCCCCGTTCTACCGATGCGATGAATGTAATTTTGAGGAGCATCAGGTAAGTCAAAATTTATTACGTGCGTAACTTCCGCAACGTCTAATCCACGTGCAATTACATCCGTAGCCACTAAAATTCGACATGTTCCTGCATGAAAACGATTGACGGCATCAAAACGTAAATTTTGGGCTTTATTAGAGTGAATTACTGCTATACTTTCCTGATAATCAGGCTCTAATGTTTCAAAAAGAATATCCGCTAAATGTTTTGTAGAAACAAAAACCAAGACTTTCGTCATCTCTGAATCTGTTTTGAGCAAGTGATTTAGAAAATTTACTTTTGTATAAAAATTAGGAACTTGATAAGCAGTTTGGCTAATATTTTCCAAAGGCGTTCCTACGGGCGTGGACTCAATTCGAGTGGGATGATTGAAATATTGTTCTGTCAATTCCTCTACTTCTTCATTAAGGGTAGCTGAGAAAAGTAGGTTTTGACGTTTGGCAGGAATTCTTGAAAAAATAAGTTTCAGTTGAGCCCGAAAACCCAAATTCAACATTTCATCAAACTCATCAATAACCATCCGTTTAATGTTTTTAGGATTGAGTGCTTGGGTATTTAGCAAATCGACCAGTCTGCCCGGTGTTGAGACCAACACATCCAAACCCTGAGCAATTTCTGCTACTTGATTACGAGTATTCACGCCACCATAGACCCCTACTATCCTGACACTCATATACTTAGTTAGTTTTTCTATTTCTTCCACCACTTGTACAACCAATTCACGAGTAGGCACCAGAATCAATAATTGTGGGTGTTTTTCTTTAGAAAACACAAACTGGCGAAGGCAAGGCAAAAGGTAGGCAAAGGTTTTACCAGTACCCGTTTGGGCAATTCCACACACATCTTTTCCCGACATTACTACTGAAAAAACCTGTTCTTGAATAGGTGTAGGCGCTGTCAAACCCAAATCTTCGAGGGCATTAAGCAGTTGTTTATTAAGATTTAATTCTTGGAAAGTCATTGTTTTATTATTTCAAATTTTTGAATTTGGAGGCTATTTAAACTTTTTAAAATTAGTCTATCATTGTTTTCATAAGTACTACCATCTAGCTGAGCAGAAGATTATCAGCAGTAAGACGGTAGTCAGATGATTTTACGTTTTAAAAAATTTACTATTAATAGTTCAAATTGACTGCAAAGGTACGGATTTTTGAGTTTGTAATTTTGAGAAAATAATATAGCCTCCTGAAATGAATCCAGAAGGCTATATTATTTAGTATCACAGAAATTATTTCCGAGTGAATTCAGTTCGATTCATGGGAAAGATATGAGCTGCGTAAGTCCAATGCTACATTTAATCTATCCAAGAGAATTTATATTCCAATTCTGGCACTTTCATTCTGTCGGTCAGGCGTGACAATCTTTCTGGCAAACGCATTAAATAATCTTGGGCTTTTTCTGCTGCTCCATTAAGGCCTGTCATGGTTGATATTTCCCAATCTGTCAACAAAACATCCAAAATATCAATATAATCTTTACCTGTATATACACCTAAACGCTGTGCCGCATCCGAAAAATGCCCATAAATTCCACCTTTTTCGCCGTTCATTTCACGCAAAAAGTGGGCAGGCATGACAATTTTCTGTTTCATCATTTCGGCAAAAGCTAACATCATTTCTGAAGGGTCAATTTCGAAAATACTGCTTACAAAGCTCTTATAGGCTTTATGGTGTCGCATTTCGTCTGCCGCAATCATCGCACACATTTTTGACAATGAAGCATTTCCATGCTTTTTAGCCAAGGCACCCGTTCTACGGTGAGAAATATTTGTGGCTAATTCTTGGAAAGAAGTATATACAAAAGTCTTGTATGGATCGTCGTCAGTTTTGATGTCAAAACCATCAGCTATTAGATATTGAGTTGAAGCTTCAACAGCTTTCATGTTCACACGACCTGCCAAATACACATACTTACTTAACAAATCGCCATGACGATTTTCCTCTGCCGTCCATGCACGAGTCCACCTTGCCCAGCCTTGGGGTTCTCTGACCATATCAATTCCTTGCACCACCATCAATGAAGATTCATAAGTGGGCAAAGCCTCTTCCGTAATCATATCCCCAATCAGCACTGCCCAATAATCATAAGATAATTCTTTGGCAGCTTTTTGGATTTCCCTTACATCATCAAAAAATGATTCTTGGGTAGGATCTGGCAAAAAATCGGACGGTTGCCAGTTGGTTTCTATAGGAATGAGGTATTTGTCCATAATGCCGTCCATACCGAGGGCAAGGTGGTGCATTACTTCAGTTCTCTCATGTAACTTTTCCATTATATTTTGTGGTTTCTGGAATTAATATATCCAATATCAAGTAAGTA
>JANPIG010000335.1:0-5515 GCA_031424875.1 Cytophagales bacterium | reverse complement strand
ATCGTTAATCCATTTACATAAATTGGACTCAAATTCAAGATTCTAATAGTTCCTTCAGGGCTAACTTTAACTTTATAATTATCCAAGGCGTTCCCAAAAATGTCAATATTCAGTTCATCATCGGGACCCAATTGATAGTTGCGAGGAGTAGCTATTCTCAAATCAGCTTCAAAAGATAAACTTCCTGCCGCAAACATAGACATCCCAAAAATTTTAGGTTTTTTGGCAGTAATTTTAATAGTATCCGTATCCGATTTACTGGTACTATCTGAATAAGCTTTAGTTTTGGTAGCTTTGCGAACATCGCTTAAATCTGATTCATTGGTCTTTTTTCCCTTTTCCGTAGAAATACTATTTAATCGTTCCCTCATTTTGGCAATATCGGCAGGAGAATAACCTTGTAGAGTAGCTGCTTTCTCTATTTGAGCCTCACTCATGCCACTTGCCTTAGCTTTTTGTAAAAATGCCGCTACTTGCTCATCCGTTAGGTCTTCAACTTTTTGTTTTTGGGCAAAAATATTCAAAGAAATCAACGACAAAAAAAGGAATATACTAAGTCGCAAGAAGGAGAATAGATATTTGGCAGAAATACTATTTTTGAAATTTATCATTATCGGGGTTAATTTTCGGATTGTTTATTTAGATTAACATACAAAAATAGATAGAAATCTTGGTTTTCACCAATCATCTTCCATTGAGTAAGTTTGTGAATGAGTAAGTGGGCTGCGCTAATTACTTATCAGATTAAAGCCTCTGCATTAATTTTACCACCATTTTGTCTTTCCAGTTCTTGAATGTCCCTGCAATAATTTGTTCACGAGCTTGATTAACGAGCCATAAATAAAAGGTCAAATTATGGACACTACAAATCATTGCCCCCAACATTTCATCAGCTTTCAACAAGTGGCGAACGTATGCTTTTGTATAAAAATTGCTGGCATAACTCTCTAATCCTGAATCAATTGGCGAAAAATCGTCTTTCCATTTTTCGTTTTTCATATTGATTGTTCCTTCCGTAGTAAACAACATTCCATTGCGTGCGTTTCGGGTAGGCATTACGCAGTCGAACATATCAATTCCTAAAGCTATTCCTTCTAAAATATTGGCTGGTGTGCCTACGCCCATCAAATAACGAGGTTTATCTTTCGGTAAAATATCCGTTACCATATCCGTCATTTCGTACATCATCTCGGCAGGTTCACCCACGGAAAGTCCTCCAATAGCGTTTCCTTCACGTTCAAAACTGGCAATTACTTCGGCAGATTTTACTCGTAAATCCTTATAAACACTACCCTGTACTATGGGGAAAAGTGTTTGACTATAACCATATTTATGTTCAGTAGAGTCAAAACGCTCGCAACAACGTTTGAGCCAACGATGAGTCATGTCCATCGATTCTCGAGCATATCCGTAGTCGCATGGATAGGGTGTACACTCGTCAAAAGCCATGATAATATCTGCTCCGATAATTCGCTGAATGTCCATGACTCCTTCAGGCGTAAAAAAGTGCGTTGAGCCATCAATATGCGATTTAAACGTTACTCCTTCCTCTTTGATTTTACGCCCTGCATTTGCCAATGAATAGACCTGATACCCTCCTGAATCCGTCAGAATGGGTCTATCCCAACCATTAAATTTGTGTAATCCTCCTGCTTTTTCTATAATATCAAGCCCTGGACGGAGGTATAAATGGTAGGTATTTCCTAAAATAATTTGAGCATTTATATCATCTTTTAACTCACGCTGATGCACTGCTTTGACAGAGCCAGCTGTGCCAACGGGCATAAAAATGGGAGTCTGGATTTGCCCATGATCCGTTGTGATTACTCCCGCACGTGCTTTTGAAGGGGGGTCATTATGTTGAATATCGAAAGTCATACCACAAAATTACTACATATTCACAAAAACTCCCCTGTATTCTCTAATCTCTAATTTGTAATATCTTATCTTTGCACACCAATTCCACTAAAACTTAATGATGACATTTTGATACCGATTTTATTCAGCCTTTTTTTCGTTTCCGTTACGGTTCAAATGTATTTTATTTTGTTTATTTTCAACAAAATCAATCGAATAGAGCTTAAAGAAACAACTCAGACAAAGCCTATTGGTGTGTCAGTAATTGTATGTGCTTGGAATGAATTGGAAAATTTGAAAGAATTAATTCCACAACTAAATAATCAGGACTATAAAACCTTTGAAGTCATTATTGTGGACGACCGTTCTTGGGACGGAACCTATGACTATCTTTTAACAGAATGTACTGATTATCAGAAGGTCAGATTCTTGAGAATTGAAGAAACTCCCAATCATTTATCCTCCAAGAAATATGCTTTGACACTCGGAATTAATTCGGCAAAATATAATACTATCTTGCTGACAGATGCAGATTGTCGTCCCCAAAGTAGTCATTGGATTAAAGAAATGGCTACCTGCATGACTTCTGAAAAAGAAATAGTTTTAGGCTTTTCCCCTTATTTTAAGGCAAAAGGCTTACTGAATAATCTGATTCGTTACGAGACATACATTACGGCTCTTCAATACTTCTCCTTTGCTCTAGTAGGCGTTCCATACATGGGTGTAGGCAGAAATTTGATGTATCGAAAATCAGTGTTTTTGAAAAACAAAGGCTTTGCCAAGCATACAAATATTGTAGGTGGAGATGATGATTTATTTATGAATGATGTAGCAACTTCTGAGAATACTGCCATTTGTTTAAACCCCAATGCCTTTATGTATTCCGTTCCTAAAACCACTTGGCAGAATTGGTACAGACAAAAAAGAAGACATCTTTCCGTTAGTAAATATTATAAATTACAGAACAAAATCCTCTTAGGTGGGCTTGCCACTACACAGATTTTTGCATGGCTTACTTTCTTGATTTTGATTCCTTTCTTATGGAATAACCCTTTGATATATTTGATGTTAGCCATTTTTCTACTAAAATTAATTATTCAATGGATAGTATTTGCAAAAGCCAATCAGAAATTGGATAAAACCCTGGAAACCCTAACTTTACCCTTTTGGGATGGTATCTTTACACTATATTTTCTAATCATGGGTGTAAACAATTTTATTCCCAGACGTAATAAGATGAGATGGCGATAAATCAGTTATTAGTAACCAGAGAAGAAACAAATCGCTATCAATAGTTTAAAAACTGCTACTATCATCGTTAAAATCCTGATTATGAGATAATTTTTATAATCGTTTAAAATCTTAAAAATGAATTCAATTGAACTAATAGAGAAATATTTTCCACAATTAACGGAACAACAGAAACAACAATTCACTCAATTAGGAGAGCTATATAATTATTGGAATGCCCAAATAAATCTAATTTCGAGGACGGATATGGACAATCTTTATGAAAAACATATTCTTCATTCCTTAGCCATTGCGAAGGTGGTTAATTTTAAAGATTTTACCGAAATCCTGGATGTAGGCACGGGAGGGGGTTTCCCAGGAATCCCTTTGGCAATTATGTTTCCAAACGCTCAATTTCATTTAGTGGACAGCATCGGCAAGAAGATTAAAGTGGTGAATGAAGTAGCCACGGCCTTAGGATTAGGCAATATCAGAGCTGAACAAATGCGTGTCGAACAAGTGCAAGGCGAATATGATTTCATTGTCAGCCGAGCTGTTACGAGGCTTTTGCCCTTTTACGGCTGGGTAAAAGGCAAAATCAACATCAACAACTACAATTCAGTTAGGAACGGCATTTTGTATTTGAAGGGTGGAGATTTGAAAGCGGAAATTAAGGAATTGGGTAAGAAAACAAAAGTCTACGAGCTATCAGATTATTTCACTGAGGAGTTTTTCGAGACCAAAAAGATAGTCCACGTACCGATGACTTAATTTTTTTAATTTCGTAAAAAACTGATAATCAAATGCTTTGGAGAAAGTTTCAGAATTTTTCAAAAAATCATTTGCAGAATAAGTCATAAAAGCGTAATTTTGCATCACGATTAACAACAATCCTTCTTAGCTCAGCTGGTTAGAGCACATGACTGTTAATCATGGGGTCCCTGGTTCGAGCCCAGGAGAGGGAGCAAAAAGCCTTAAATCATACGATTCAAGGCTTTTTTGTTGGTAAATGGTTTGATACTTAATCTTCTATTATTTCCTAAAATTGTTAAATTTAGTCAAAGTCAATTTTTGAACCTAATTCAATATAATAGGTATTGTGAAAATCAAGATTTGATATTGCATTGTGTAAGTAAGATAATATTAGCAAAGCATAAAGGTGAAGGATAAGCCTTATGTATTTTTCATTCATTTACTATTTTACAACAAAAGAGGCGAAAATCTTTCGATTTTCACCTCTTTTGTTGTGTGTATCTCGCTCGTTAATATTTGAATTAGAATCTGAAGTGAGAGAACGCTTTGTTAGCTTCTGCCATACGGTGCGTATCGTCTTTCTTCTTCACTGCGGCACCTTCTCCTTTAGCAGCCGCCATGATTTCATTTGCCAAACGGTCAATCATCGTCTTATCGCCACGCTTACGAGCGTACAATATCAACCATTTCATACCTACTGACAACTTACGATCTGCACGAACTTCCGTAGGCACTTGGAACGTAGCTCCACCCACACGACGAGATTTAACCTCGACAGCAGGCATTACATTGTTCAATGCTTTTTTGAAAAGTTCCAAACCGTTTTTTTCTTTGGTTCTATCTTCAACTTTCTCTAATGCACCGTAAAAAATCGTGAATGCCGTTGATTTTTTTCCGTCGTACATCAAGTTATTAACAAACTTGGTCACCATGACATCCTTAAATTTTGGGTCAGGTAATACGTATCTCTTTTTTGGTTTTGACTTTCTCATTGGAATTGTTAAGATTTTAAGTTTAGCCCGTCTTCTGCCCTTAACGAAGCATACTGGACTGTTTTTGTTTAATTAATAGTTGATAAGTAATAATTAACAGTTGATTTCGCTACAAAACGCTATCAACTATTCTCTATTAACTATTCTCTATTAATTATTTTTTCTTACCGCCTTTGCCTTTTACTTCTACTACTTGACCTGGCTTAGGACGTTTCGCTCCGTATTTAGAACGACGCTGACGGCGACCGTTTACACCTGATGTATCTAATGCACCACGGATGATGTGGTAACGTACACCTGGTAAATCTTTCACACGACCACCACGAATCAATACGATTGAGTGCTCTTGCAAATTGTGTCCTTCACCTGGAATATAGGCGTTTACTTCTTTACCGTTTGTTAAACGTACACGGGCAACTTTACGCATAGCCGAGTTTGGCTTCTTTGGCGTAGTTGTATAAACCCTCGTACAAACACCACGACGTTGTGGACAAGAATCTAAGGCTGGAGACTTTGATTTGAAAGTCAATTGCTCTCTGCCGTTTCTTACTAACTGTTGTATAGTTGGCATTTTGTGTTGTTTTATTGGAGATACACGTTTCTGATAGTTGTAATTTGTGAATTAATTATTTAGAGATTATAGCAAAACTCACTAAATCACTAACTCAAAACTCACAACTGAC
>JANPIG010000334.1:0-3414 GCA_031424875.1 Cytophagales bacterium | reverse complement strand
GTTTTCTTTCACATTTACTGCTGGAATGTTATTATATGCTACGTTGTTGAATGATTTTGATGGAAACATAGTATCTAAGTTTTTAACTAAATGATTGAAATCTGTACTGAAAAATGGGTTTGCTGGTTGATTGAATCTTACAAGTTTCATGACATTATATTGTTTAAGTTTTTGAATTAATGTTAAAAATATGTCTCAATATCTCTATTTTCGAAGACACTTATCTATTCTTCAAATCCTATACCATTCAAATTTTTACGCCATTTTGTCTTGATTTGAGTATCATTTCAAAATTAATACTGCCAAAATTACCCAAAAATGTTTTAACCTTCTCTATAAAACCAAAGCTGAACGTCGCCTGCATCGAATACCGAACATCGGACATCGAAACATCATTATTTAGTAAATGGTAGATTTGACTTATTAAGTGGTCAATACATATTAAATAAGCCTTTATACCTTGCATTTATAAATACTGGGTGTTTTATCCATAAACCAATGATTAAAATTACGATAATTTCTATCGTACATAATCCACAAAAATCGATTTAAAATGAAAAATCCATTTGTTATTATCTTGCTATGTTTATCACTAATTGGAACGATAGCAACAGCTCAAACTAAGAAGCCCACAACAACCAAGAAGCCCTCAACAACAGTGCAATCGTCGGCTCCGAAAACAACAACAAAAACCTCAACAACTACAACTACTACGATTCCTAATTCATCTACGGCTCCCGTAGTAGTAGAGGAAAAAAAGACGACAACGACAACAACTACTACTCCCACACAGACTAATTCATCAAGTGTCAATGCTAATAATACCTCAGGTACAACTACTATCCAGCAGTCTTCGGGACCATCAAAAGGAGGCAGAAAACCTGCGGACCAAAAACCCGAAAAAGTAAATGATCCAAAACCCGAAAAAGTAAGAGAGCCTAAGCCAGAAAGAATGAGAGAACCAAGACCAGAGAAGGTGAGAAATATGAGTAGTTCTTCAGATGGCACAGGAGTACATTTTGGAATTAAAGCGGGAGTCAATAATCAATTCTTTTTAGGCGGTGGTAAAGTAGGCGATGGTAGTTTTGCAGCCACTCCTGCTTTTGCCTTAGGTTTTCATGGAGGTCTTGTTACTAATATTGGCATCAGTGAATTGTTTGCTATTCAGCCAGAAATACTATTTGTACAACAGAATGCTAAATTTGCTGAAGGTGCCGACAATCTAACCATTGATGGCTCTGCCATTGAGATTCCGATTGCTTTGCAATTCAATTTTGGACCAGGACCCACAAAATTCTTTTTAAACTTAGGCGGTTATGGAAGTTATGCTTTATCAGGTAGTGTATCAGGAACCATAAGTGGTACGGCAATTCCTAAAACAACATTTGACTTTACGGGCGTATCTTTTTCAGATAGAACAGATTATGGAGCCATCGCTGGAATTGGTGTTAAATTTAACCAAGCCCTATTCATTGAGGCTCGTGGTAATTATAGCTTTAAAGATGGAGCCTACAAAGATAGTGCTGGCAAAAGAGTAGTACCTTTATTTGCAGGCTTGTCCTTAGGCTACTTTTTTTGATTGAAAATACATTAATTTACTATTCAAAAAAGCCCTTTCAGTACATCTGAAAGGGCTTTTTTTATTTTAAGTTAACCCTGAACCATTAAAAGGTTTATGTATTTCCAACATCCTTTTATACCTTGCAATACTAAAGCCGCCAATTTCTTTCAATAAACAACCACACGATAACGTTTTCGTATAAACACAATCCGAAATCATGAAATATCACTTTGTTTTTAACTTACTTTGTTTGTACTTAATTGGAAATATTTCGTTAGCTCAACAGAAAAAACCTGTATCTCCTAAAAAACCTACAACAACCGTAAAAACGACTCCTCCGAAAACGGCACCAAAAACTACCGTCATTACAAAACCTCCAACACCTACTACAACTCCTACTACTTCTTCCACACCTGCTTTACCCAAAGTGGAAGAGAAAAAACCTGTAAAAACCTCTATTCCAAGCAACCCGCCCCCGAAGGTAGAAATTCCTGAAGAGCAACCAAGTTCAACCACTATTCAACAGTCATCTGGACCAATTAAGGGTAATAAATTGGATGATGAAGTGAATGAGGTTAAACCTCAAAAGATAAAAACGCCTAAAATCCCTATCGAAGGCAAAGAAATTAGATTTGGCTTGCGGGCTGAAGTTACCCAACATTATTCCCTTGAGGTGGGTGCAGGAATAGATTTATCACCTGGGATAAATGTAGGGCTAATTGTTAACTTGCCCATAAGTGAGCAAATTTCTATTCAGCCCGAAGTCTTGTATTCCAATATTAGTATAAAAGCTTCTAAAGATGATAATAATTATGTGAAAAGCTCCCTTGGCAGCATTTTAGTGCCTTTAATGTTCAACTTTAACTTTGGGAAAAATACTACAAAATTTATGTTGAATTTGGGTGGATATGCCAATTACGGATTGAGCCAAAATACCAAAGTAATTACTTCGGGAACAACCATAAAAGATGGATCAGTAGATTTAGGAAATGATCGTTTTGATTATGGCTTAGGGGTTGGCATAGGCGTAAAACTAAATAATAAAATGATGGTTGAAGCCCGCACTTTCTACGGCATGAAAGATAATTTTAATAAAAGTGGCTTTGGAACCGTTGGTGTAGGCTATTTTTTTTAAATAGTTTTTAAGTTAAAAATTCCGCTTCGTGCTTTATACCTAACCACGAAGCGAAACTTAAAGCTAAATCATATTGATAATTACGGTTTCTCATAACTCGTGCTATCTACCTTTATCTTACCATCTTTATCATGGTATATTTTGATGTAGGCATATTGTTTAAAACCATTCTTGAATACTTCTTTGGGTTTATTAGCTTCTGTCTTTGAGGCTATTGACACATTATTTGATTGTAAAGTATTAGTTTGTGAAGTATTAAAACCCTTTGCTTTGTCTTCCGCTTTTTCTACTTTTTTTTCTACATTCTTCGCTAATTGTATGGGGGTCTTATGCGTAGTATCCAATCTGATTCTACCTTCACTATCAGTATAAATTTTCACGTAATTATACTGACGAAAACCACTTACACGATTGTCAGCTTGTACTTCTTCAGCTACTGATTTCATCACCTTCTGAGTATCGTTTAGATTGGTTTCTCGAATAGTTTTGACTGGCTCTACGGGAGTGATGGTAATATGCCGATCAGGAGAATATACCTTCGTATTTTGAGGAGCCGCAGAATAGGCTTCTTGGGGTGTTGGAGGGGTAACTATTGAAGAATCAAGGCGATAACGTCCATCTGCATCTTTAATTACTCGGATATATTTATGCTGACGAAAGCCCATTTTGTCACCTTCTTCCTGTCTTTTTCTTAGGCTATCTGCTATCACAAACGATG
>JANPIG010000333.1:0-4883 GCA_031424875.1 Cytophagales bacterium | reverse complement strand
TTGCCACGGTTGATGTTAAACAACTCATTCGCCGTGCAACTTCTGAACCTAAAAGAGTATCAGCACCTGCGATAAAAGGAGGAAGAATAGCTGCAACCGTAAACGGAGCAGAATACAGAATTGTTATGGGTTGTGATGGTATTTTTGATAAGCCTATTATTATTGCAGAGGGCTTTGATATTGGACAAGATGTAAACTTGGATGATTTAGAAGCTAAATATTTTGATGCACTTGCATTGTATCGAAACAATGGTTATGATTTAGTATTAGTCAATTATGATAACGGAAGAACATGGATACAAGATAATGCCCAAGTGCTAAAAGCTGTTATCAATCAAGTTAATGCCACCAAATTTGGCAGTAATAGATTAATTGTCATTGGCGAAAGTATGTCTGGTCTTGTAGCACGGTGGGCTTTGAGAGAAATGGAAATTGCAGGGCAAAATCATCAAGTAAGTCACTTTGTAGCTTTTGATACCCCAATGCGAGGTGCTAATGTTCCACCAGGAATTATTCAATTCAGAAGATGGTTGCCAGGTTCTATTTTAGGTATAAGTAATTTATTTTCTCTTCTAAACGATATATTTGATGCTTATCCTGAGGTTCATGCCATTGATGAACCCGCTGCTAAACAGATGCTTTTAACGCAAGACTATACTAATCCAGCTCCAGAGTATTTTCAGTTTCAAACTGCAATCAATAATTTAGGTTATCCATCACAATATGGCATTAAAAATATAGCTTTAATCAATGGTGCATTAGATGGTTCTGCTCAACGTAAGTATTTTGCACAAGATATTGGAAATGGCAGATACAATGAAATAGACCAAGGTCCTTTAAATCAAGGAGATAAATTATGGGATTGGGATATTTGGATTATTGGTGCAGATGTTTATACCCATACTATCAATATTCCTTTTTCTCGAGTTTTTGTTTCAAATGGAGGGACAAATACTTATGTATTTAATGAAATGCTCAATAGAGACCAATATCCAGGCGGAAGAATATCTAAACGATTGCAAGATACTTATCCAAGTTTCTGTTTTGTACCAACTTATAGTGCAATAGATTATTATGGAACACTTACCACAAATAACAATGATTATTATTTTAATATCCGAAATTTTAGAGATAATATAAGTCATCAAGTAACCAACACTACACTAACTCCTTTTGCAGCCATTTATGGAAATGATGAAAATAACTTTCATGCTGACCCCAGATTTGAATTAGATGCTTTTAATACTTTTGGGCGGATAGAATTGGGTATGATAAATAATGGCTGTATTGGTTGTGCAGCGGGCAGTGGAGGTTTGGCTGGAACTTATTTTGGTGATATAGTATTGGGAACTCAATTTCCTAATACAACCACTACAGATGAAATTAACTATTATTTAGATCAAGGAAGACCAACTGTTTTAGGCGGATTTCAGAATGTGTCTGCTCGTTGGGAAGGTTCAATTCAAGTACCTATCACGGGTACTTATACTTTCAATATGCGGTCTGATGATGGTTGTAGAGTTTGGTTTGATGGTACTCCAAGAGTTAATGATTGGGAATATTATGGAGCTAAAGACCATCCATTTCAGGTAAGCCTGAATGCGGGAGAGAGGAAAAATATTAAGATTGAGTGGTTTCAAGGTAGCGGAGGATACGTAGCAGAATTCTATTGGACATTTAATGGAATACCTGCCATAGTTCCAAGATGTGCTTTATTTCCAACTGCCACGAGTGGCGGTGGAACTGGTGGAGGCGTAGGTCCAGACCGTACAGAATTAGGATTTGCCAGCGATGGTGGAGCAAGTAACCCAGCCAATGAAGGCGAATCTCAGGCTTTTGACAACAGTAATTTTACGAAATGGTTAGTATTTAATTCAACGGGTAACATTGTTTACGATTTCTTGAATGATGATAATTATGCCATCAATAGTTATACCGTAACTTCTGCCAACGATTCCCCCGACCGTGACCCGAGAAGTTGGAATCTACAAGGCTCAAATGATGGTTCAAACTGGAACATAGTGGATTCTCGAAATAATCAAACTTTCCCCAATCGTTTTCAAACGATAACATATAATATCAGCAACACAACGCCTTATAAACAATATCGCTTAAATGTTACGGAAAATAATGGTTCAAATTTACTGCAAATCGCTGAAATTCAAATGTTTGGTTCTGCGGGTGGTGCGGGTTGTACTCCCCCGAGTCCACCGTCCATTAGTTCAAATACTAATACTTCCCCCGCTGATTTAACGGCTACTGGATGCAGTGGCTCAATTACGTGGTCTAATGGTTCAAACTCAAATCCATTGACGGGCGTAGGTTCTGGAACATATACTGCCACTTGCACGGTTAATAATTGCACCAGTGGAGCTTCCAATTCGGTAGCGATTGGTGGCGGCGGTGGTTCATGTCCAACCTACAATAATCCACAGTGGTTTCATTGGGATAATGCTTCAAGTAGTCTTTGGTTTGCTCATTATGGACCAACGAATAAATTATATGCTGCTACTGATGCCAATCCAGCCACGCCAGCACTTACTCGCCAACAATTGATTAATTCGGGAGTTACGCCTACATTAGCCAATTGTTTTCTGGATGGTACTAAATCAAGAATTGCCGCTGTACAATCAGAAGAAACAGAAGAAACAATAGCCATCTATCCAAACCCAACAACAGGTAAAATCAAGATAATCATCTCTTTACAGAAACCAGAAAACGTTTGGTTGAATTTGTATGATATTCAGGGCAAATCAATGGATTTGAGAGATTTTGAAGGGAAAGCGGGGCGTAACGAAATGGAATATGATTTGCAAAATTATCCATCAGGGGCATATTTTGTCAATTTTCAAAGCTCTGAAAAACGAGAGGTTTTGAAGGTTGTGAAGGTAAATTAATATTGAGCGGGGTGGGTAACCTTTTAGATTTTAAAGCATAGATTTTAAAGGAAAATTTCCTTTAAAATCTATGCTTTTTTTATTGTTAATACTGACTTTACCTTAAATTTTTCGTAGTTTTAAGCAAAGAAAGCTGTATTTGGTATATTCACTAAATCACTAAATCACACAATCACAAATTGATATGCGTTGGTCTCATAAAACAAAGGAAGAATTAGTAACAGAAATTCGTCATCTTAAAAAAGAGTTGCGGGTTCTGGAAGTGAATGAGCGGGGTAATGGCACAAGACTGTCGGTAGCGGAGGAGTTGCAAAAAACTGTTGAAAATCTAAATTTAGTGGGCATCGTTATTGATGAAGATGGCGTAATTATTTTTTGTAATGCTTTCGCTTCCAAAATGTTAGGTTATGAATTTGGGGAATTAGTTGGGCAAAATTTCTTTGAAATCTTAGTGCCAACGGAAGAGAGAGAACCACGTTTTACGGCTTTCCAACAGGCAATGGTGAAGGGCGGACTATTTGAGCAAAAGGAAAGAACGATACTTACAAAAACTGGTCAAATTAAATTTGTTGAATTAAATTCTACGGTTTTTAATGATGCCGCTGAAGACACAAAATACCTCACCATTATTGGCGAAGACGTAACTGAACGTCGCAAAGTTGCCGAGGCATTAGGACGTTCAAATGCTCAATTACAAGATATTATCAACAATACTTCCGATTTAATTCAGCTAATCAGTATGTCGGGGCGTTTCCTATATGTCAATAAAGCGTGGTTGGAAATTACGGGTTACGGCTCAGACGAATTGGCAAATTTACGCTTGAAAGACATCCTCCATCCTGATTTTGCTGAAGAGGCTTTGCAGAAGTTTGAGAAAATAAAAGCTGGAGAAAAAATCCCTGATTTTGAGGTTGTTTTCCGAAGAAAAGATGGTCGTCGTTTGTATCTTTCGGGTTCGGTAAATTGCCGTTATGACAAAGATACACCCACGGCATTTCGTTGCATTTTTCATAACTCTACCGCCAAAGTTAGAGCAGAGCGTTCGTCCAAATTGTACGCCAGTATCGCTCAGGCAACGATTCGCTCCACAAATTTGGATGATTTATATGTCAACATTCACAAAGAATTGGGCGAAGTAATTGATGTAAAAAACTTTTTTATTGCTCAATACGACTCCGCAAAATCATACCTTTATTTTCCGTACTACATTGACGAATATTTTGATAGCCGTGTCCATTTTACAAAAAGAAAATTAGGAAACGGACTCACAGAATACGCCATTGCTGCCAATCGACCTTTGATTCTTAGAGACGAAGATATCTATAAATTAGCTGAAGACAAGACTATTTATCTATACGGCGTGGTACCAAAAGTGATGATTTGCGTCCCCTTGCGAATTGGCAATAAAGTTACGGGCATCATTGGTTTGAAATCTTACGAACGCCAGAACAAATACGAACAGCGAGATTTAGAATTATTAGATTTCATTTCGGGTCAGGTAGCACTTGCCATTGCCCGCAAACAAGCGGAGGATACACTCGCCCGTGAGACTGCCCGACTCACTGCCATCATCGAAGGGAGTTCACACTTAATGTGGTCAGTAAACCGAAAAATGCTATTGACTTCTTTTAATCAAGAATATGCACAACTCATTGAAAATCAATTGAATGTGCGTCCTGAACTAACCTCAAGTAATGAAAAAACGGGTTTCAGAATGGTATCTCAAAATGATAGAAGAGTTTTGGAACAAAAGTATAAATTGGCGTTCCGAGGCGATCAACAGCATTTTGAAGTCCAGTTAGATACCCCCGGTGGGGAGGAAAAATGGGTAGAAATTTATCTAAATCCCATTGTAAATAATGGCGTAATTGAAGAGGTTTCGGGTATTGGTAGGGACATCACCGACCTCAAAAAATATCAGCATGACATTGTTCAGGCAAAAGAAGAGGCAGAGCGTTCATTGAAAGTTAAAGAACGTTTTTTAGC
>JANPIG010000332.1:0-1054 GCA_031424875.1 Cytophagales bacterium | reverse complement strand
CCATCAGAAGTTTCTGGAACGAGCATTGCCGTTGGGTTTTTCATGACATCGGCAGGTAAAACAATATGAGCCCCTCGACTAACTTTCATGCGTGAACTCAATTTTGGATTCGCCATCTGCCGAATATGGTCGGCAAAAGGTCCAGTAGCATTCACAAAAACATCAGCATTAATCGTATATAAAGCATTAGAAGTTAAATCTTTAATGATTAAAGATTTCAATTTTCCCGTATTATCTTTATGAAAATCAAGTGCTTGCATATAATTCAAAACGGTACAACCTAATTCCTCCGCTTTTTGAACAATAGCCAAACAATAACGAGCATCATCCAACTGCCCATCATAATATAAAACCCCTGAACTAAGTGTTTTTTTCTTCAATTCTGGAATCAAATCAAGGGCATCTTTTTTAGATAACCAATGACTCGCTCCAATGGTATGTTTGCCCGATATCCATTCGTACATCTTTAATCCGATGGTCAAATAAATGCTTTCAACCCATGTGCGACAAGGCGTTAAAATTGCCAAAGGTTGCGTCAAATGAGGAGCATTTTTGAGTAAAGTATCTCGTTCAAAAAGGCTTTTTTTAACCATTTTA
Source organism: Cytophagales bacterium (assembly GCA_031424875.1). Taxonomy (GTDB): domain Bacteria; phylum Bacteroidota; class Bacteroidia; order Cytophagales; family Spirosomataceae; genus Arcicella. The sequence goes on along the minus strand of JANPIG010000332.1, from coordinate 457 downwards.
TACTGTTCCCAATCTAATTTCTTTACTGCTTGCTCCAAATATCTAACGCCTCCGTGAATTAATTTAGTAGATTTTGAAGTAGTTTGCCCCGCAAAATCGCCTTTATCTATTAATAGAACTTTCAATCCTCTAAGGGTTGCATCTAAGGCAATACCTGCCCCCGTTGCTCCTGCCCCAATCACACATATATCAAATTTATCAGTTGCCGTCAGGCGTTTCAATTGTTCCTTACGATTCATCGTGTTCTATTTTAATCGAGTATTTTTTTTACAAAGGTAAGGAGAAAAATTAAAGCAAATTTCAAATTAATATAACATAATAAAGTATTTATTGCACTAAATCAATTTTATTTAAAAATGATTGTATTTTTACTGAAAATTACAATTGATAGTTATTAATCCTTGAATTTGGATTTGTGCGTGACCAAAAATAGTGGCACAGCTCAAAGCCTTTCTAC
>JANPIG010000331.1:0-4957 GCA_031424875.1 Cytophagales bacterium | reverse complement strand
TGCCGAAATGGTTATTAGTTTTATTGACTCCCGTAGAAATTATCGGAGTTTTCATGAAGCCAATCTCTTTAATGATTCGTCTATTTGCAAACATTACAGCGGGTCACTTAATCCTTTTGAGTTTGATTGCCTTGATTTTCATTTTCAAAAGCCTTGGAGTAGCCGCTATTGCAGTTCCATTCTCAGTTTTTATGAACTTGATTGAGATTTTGGTAGCCTTCCTTCAAGCCTATATCTTTACAGTATTAGTTTCAACATACATTGGAGCTGCTGTTGAGGAGGGACATCATTAAAATGTACCACAGGCTTTAGCCTGTAAATCGTTTACTGTGTTACAGGCTAAAGCCTGTGGTACATTCAAATAGAATTTTCATTTTTTAATATAAAACAAATAAACAATCATGTCAATGTTATTAGAAGTTTCTCAAGCGTTAGGTTTAGCAGGTATGGGTGCAGGTTTAGCAGCAATCGGTGCTGGTGTAGGTATTGGTAAAATTGGTGGTTCAGCTATGGAAGCTATCGCTCGTCAGCCAGAAGCATCAGGAAAAATCCAAGGTGCAATGCTTATCGTTGCAGCCTTCGTTGAAGCCGTTGCTCTTTTCGCAGCAGTAATCTGTTTGTTGGTAACTACAAAAGCGTAATTACTGACAATTATTAATCATCATCATTCGGAAGAGAATATTTATTCAGAAATAGTCTGTTAAGTATTGGATTTCAAGATGATTAATTAAAAAATCACCATCAGCATACAAGGCATTAGGCAAGTATGCTGATGTTTATTAGAAATTTAAAAGACACTTTGTCTTTAATTACTATACAAGAAACTCATAGTTGATGGCTTGAAACCCACAGCTATTTAACAACCAAAATCATGTTAGTTTCCATCTTAGAACCAGCCCTTGGTCTGATAATCTGGCAGTTAGTAATATTCGGAGTATTGTTTTTCATTTTAGCAAAATATGCGTGGAAACCAATCATGGGTGCATTACAAGAGCGTGAGGCTTCTATTGAAGATGCCCTTTCGTTGGCAGCAAAAACTCGTCAGGAAATGACCGAGTTAAAAGCAGGTAATGAAAAACTTATCGCTGATGCTCGTGCAGAACGTGATAGAGTATTAAAAGAAGCTAAAGATGCGGGCGATGCTATGATTGCTCAAGCTAAAGCCGATGCTCAAAAAGCAGGTGCTGAAGAAATTGAAAAAGCTCGTGCTGCTTTCAATCAAGAGAAAGTAAATGCCGTGGCTCTATTAAGAAAAGAAGCTGCTACTTTATCTTTGGAAATAGCGGAGAAAGTATTGAGAAATCAATTATCAGACCGTTCAGCACAAGAAACATTAGTATCAAATCTTTTGGCAGATGCCAAGTTAAACTAATAACAAAAGATGTCTCAGCAAACAGTTGCATTCAGATATGCTAAGTCGTTATTAGATTTGGCGAAAGAAAAAAACGTCGAAGACAAGGTATATGAAGACATGAAACTCTTCAACCAAGTTTGCGATGATAACCACGATTTTTATTTGTTGTTGAAAAGTCCAATCGTATCACACTATGATAAATTGACGATTCTTCAAAAAATATTTACGGGAAAAGTTGATGCTTCTTCTATGTCAATCTTTGAAATTATTACAAAGAAAAACCGTGAGGAAATGCTACCACACATTGCCGAAGATTACTTGCGTCAATACGAATTGTTGAAAGGAATTCAGAAGGCTTATGTTACTACAGCAACACCTTTGACAGAAGCTCAGAAAACTGAATTCAAGAAAATCGTAGCAGATGCTACAGGAAGTACTGTTGAATTGGTAGAGAAAATTGATACTACGTTAATCGGTGGATACGTATTGAAAGTAAATGACCGTCAGATTGATACTTCAGTAAAAACAAAGTTAAACGAATTGAAAGTAAAATTTATGAATTGAGGTAATAAACACCATTTCATTATTTTCAATTACAATTCGCAAAATATTGAAGCCCTGCAAGGAATTCTCTTGTAGGGCTTTGTTTTATTCATCAAAGAACTCCTAATTTAGGAGAAATTACATTAAAAAATGAGAAAAATTGCATCGTATAGAGCATTGTTTGGAGCAACCAAAACAACCGAACTTGCCGAATTGAAAACGACATACAGAAATCTAATTAAAGAATGGCATCCCGACAAGATTCAGGATGATGAAGCAAAAAAAGAATTAGCAGCCATCAAAAGCAAGGTAATTATTGAGGCTTATGACTTATTGGTAAGTATTGCCCCTGAAACTCACGCTGCAAATCAGGAAGCATATAATCAATTGATTGCAACCGCTCCCATTGAGGACTTCGATTACAAAGATGAAAAACTTAAAATCATCTTTCCAGAGAATGTGGTTTATGAATATTTTGGTGTACCTAAAAATACTTATGTAAAACTGGTAAATGCTCCCTCATTAACTCGTTTTGCTCGAAGACATATTTATAATTCTTTTACTTATAGAAATGTGAGTAAATAGAATTTTGAGGATTAATTTTAGAACCCCACAAGTGAATTTAAAACTTGTGGGGTTTTGTTGTGATTAATTATAGGTTCGCATTATCATTGTCAATGATTTTTTAAAAATAATCGTTATATTTGAAATCAAAATCATAGAAATAATGACTACATTAGAAATCAAATCTGATATTCATAAATCTGCACTTTTGGATGTTAGAGATGTTATGGATGTACTAAACGAACAGCAAAAACATAATTTACAAAAGTCTATGCAACAAGCAAATACTGGAAATTTTCAGTCATATCAGAGCCTAAAACAAAAGCATAATCAATGGTTTATGAGTTAGTTTACTTACATACACCTCAACACCTATGAACGTACTTGACGAACTCAATCAACTCTCAATTCTGCAAATAGCGGAAGATTTGGGCTTGGAGGTACAACGTCACCGCATGATTTGCCCCTTCCACGAAGACGATACCCCTTCGCTCGTGCTTTATCCACATACCAACAGTTTTTATTGTTTCGGTTGTGCCAAAACTGGTAATTCCATTACCCTTTATTCCGAAATTAAGAAATTAGACATCAAAACGACCATCAATGAGATGGCTTCAACGTATGTGTCTGGTTTTCAGAAATATAACTCCACTCGCAAGAAGCCTTTACCCACCATTAACACCCTAAATGTACCTGAAATTAGGAAGGTTCAAGCCAAGGAAAAACCTACGACAGAGATTCATTCACAGATTTATGAAGCGTTTAGAGATTTTTGTTTACAGCAAAAATCGAATGAATTATCCCAAACGGCTCTTGATTATTTGAAACATCGAGGCTTTACCGAAAAGACTATTAAAGATTTCAGAGTTTTTGTCATCAAAGACTATACGGAGGTTACATGGTATTTAAAACAACGTTTTTCATATCTCGATTTGCAAGAATCGGGCTTGTATAATCAGCGTAATAATCTAATTTTTTATTCTCATTCAATCATTATTCCATATTATCGGGCAGGACGAATTGTGTATTTGCAGGGACGAGTCATTGGCAAGCCTTCCGAAGGTACAAATCGTTATTGCTTTCTAAATAATCAGCCTTTAACCCTTTTCAACGCAGATTCCTTATTGAAAACTCGTATGAATGAGACGGTGTATGTAACGGAAGGAGCGTTTGATTGTATGCGACTTGTGCAGGAGGGGAAAACGGCGGTGAGTCTGGGAACAGCAAATATTTTTAAGCGAGAATGGGCAAAATTATTTCAACGGGTAAATGTAGTTTTCTACTTAGACAATGATAAAGCGGGGCATAAAGCAGCGGAGGAACTGGAGAAAATATTTACTCATTTTAATATCTCATGTTCCAGAAAAAGCCTTCCAGATGAATACAAAGACGTAAATGATTATTATACTGCAAAATTGGGGAGTAATGAACAGTTGGGAATGTTTTAGATTATTTCCCTAAATCCCGATAATACCTCATCATTTCTCCATAATCCATTCCCATGGCTAAACCATTGACTGTCATAGCGATACGCTTCGTTTTCGTCTCAATTGTTTTAGCAGATTCTATCCATTTAGCATAGTAATTTTGATGACCTTTGGGCATTTTCAAGAAGGCTTCTAAGGCTTTGGGTTCATCTTCGAGGCAAATCATCAATTCTTCTGATTGTGGTAGTTCGTCGGAGTCTTCTTCCAGATTTAACGTAACCATGGCTCCTTCTTCTTTTCTAATTCCTTTACGCATAATTGCGTTAATGGGAATAACAAAATCACCTTCACCCATTGGGATTAATGCCACTAATTTCAAGGGAAAAGCATCAATTGTGCCTTTAACCCTAAAACCTACTTTAGTATTTGGTTTGATTTGTTGAGCAATATCTGCTGGAACTTCGGCATAAGTCCAGCCTGTTTTTTCGCCTTTTTCTCCGAATTTTTGGAGGATGGTTTGGTAAGTGGTCATAATTAGTTTTTTCTAAAATTCTTAGCTGAATCACTCTGCACAGATTTATTTTTCTTAAAAAGCCCATCCAAAGCATTCTTTTTTTGTTGTTCTAAAATCTTTTTAGCTCTTTCATTAGCAACTTTTTTGATGCTATCAACAGTTGCTTTGGCTCTGGCTTCTAAAGCATCTTTTTCTTTCTGAACTTTCGCTTCAACTTCGGCTTTTTTAGCATTTGCATCATTCATTAACTTATCTTTTTCCGCTTGAATTTTAGCTTCAGCTTCTTTCTTTAAACGGTCAACTTCCTCCAATGCCTTATTTTTTGCGGCATCAACTTGCGATTTTGCTTCTGACAAAACAGCATCTTTAATGGAATTTGCAGTACTACTTCCCTTGAATCCAAAAATAGGATTTTTCACAGTTCCCCCCAATGCCAAATCAAATTTTACACGGTCTGTTCCTTGCAAGGGTTTACCAGTCCATTTTTGAAAAATATTACTAAACGCCTCGCCCGTTTTTCCTGCGGGAACATCCAATACAAGGGCGTAATCCATC
>JANPIG010000330.1:0-2229 GCA_031424875.1 Cytophagales bacterium | reverse complement strand
GAAATTGACCTTCGAGGTATTTTTTTTGTAGGGCAGGTGAGTCTAATTTACCCACAGGAGGCAACTGAGCGGTATCTCCCACAAAAATTATCTTGTTGCCATTATAATCTTGTTCAGGATTGGTAAAGACAAATTCCATCAAATCGGTCAATAAGCCAGCCGAGCCAAAATCGGCATCATCAGAAATCATGGAGGCTTCGTCAATGATAAAAACTGTATCGGTTGCGTAATTATTTTGTCGCTGAAATTCCAAGTTTCCCGTAAACTGATTGGCCACTTGCCGATAGATTTTCTTATGAATGGTAAGGGCTTTTTTATTGGAATAGTTACCCATTACTTTAGCCGCCCGTCCCGTGGGAGCAAGCAATACAGATTTTAGTCCGAATTTGGGCAAAACCTTGATAATTGTACTTATAACAGTAGTTTTCCCCGTACCAGCATATCCCCGAAGCAAAAAGCAAAGCGGACCAAAATCATCTTTATTGGTCATAAAATTATCCATTTGTTTGAATAATTCTACCTGCCCATTGGTTGGCTCAAAGGGGAATTTTTGACGGAGAAGAAAGGAAGGATTGGGTTGGTCGGTTGGCATTTATTGGAAAATGAAACGGTGTTTTAGTTTTTCTTTTGGATAATCAGATTTGTCAATATACCCATCAAATGATTGTCTTCTACTTTCAACCATTGACTTATGATTAAAGTCAAGAATCCGACACGTTACTTCTGCTCTTTTAAATTTATCTTCTGACAAATTTGGTAAAATTTTAATCTTATGTTCAGTTAAATCATAGAAATAATAAACATTAAAATCATAAGATAATTCATCAGGTCCGATTAGTAAATCGTCATATTGAGTACCTTTTACCTTTTGACAATGAGCACAGGCAACATATAAATTTTCCCAATTACAAACATCAAGAGGAAATTTGGATTTAGGTTTAAAATGGTCAATCGTTTCATCAGCACTCATTAATGGAAATCCATCACAATACGAACAGTGATTTTCTGTTTGAGCTACCAAAATCGGAAATAATAAATGATTTAATTTCTGTTTATTTATTTCAGGAAAATTGTAATAAGACCTATTGCTTTGTTTCTCATAACGTTCTCCATAAACAGTCCATCGTGGTTTGGTATTTGTTTTAGAAAAAGCCTCTAATAATACAGGAGGGCAAGTTTTTCGAGTAAATTTTCTCATGGGTAAAACTATACTAATTCTTTTTGAGTGATTCTTTTGAGTTGATTCATTTCCATTCCCATCATCTGTTCCAATTCTGAACTTTGAGATGCTAAATGCTTTACGAGCTGGTTAAATTCCGCAGAATCATATTTATATCCCATCATAATTTTCTGTCTGAATCCTCTAAATTTTTCTAAATCCTTCTCAACTTCTACGCCATATTGTTCATTTATTCCAAACGTTTCATCTAAAATTCTACGAACACTTTTTCCATCTTCCGACAAGATAGGCTCACCATCCAACACCGCATACGCCCCATCTTTCTTCAATTTATGCACCCAAGCCCCATCCACAGAACCCACCACAAAAGGCGAATGGGTAGAAATAAAAATCTGAGCATTTTTAAATAGTTTCTGAACGACTGGTAAAATTTTACGTTGCCAAGCTGGATGAAGATGTACTTCGATTTCATCGAGGAAGAGGATGAAGTTTCTTTCAAAAATGGGTAAATCGTCTTTCCATTTCAATCTATCCATTCTCATTAAAAGGTCTCCAAGCCATGAAATCATTGATTTTAAGCCGTCTGGTAAGACATCGAAATGTAATGAAAGTTTGTCGAAGATAATTAATACGTCAAAATCATCATCAATATCGAAGGAAATAGGCTTCTCTATTATACCACTAATGATTTCCTCTAATTGATTTAAGAATTTTTTAAATATTATTGCTTTCTCAAAATCACCTCTACCTTTTGCATTTAGTTCACGAGTAACAGTATTAATAACCCATTGGACAAAGTTTTCAGGGTTAATAGATTTGTTAAAATTAAGTGCATCCTGCAAAGGATTATCTTTAATCTCTTTCGGACCTACTACTTTAACCTCTGATACCCTTCTGTAACCAGAATATGCAAAAAAGGCTATTTTATATCCATTAGCATTTGTAAAGTCAAAATGACTACTATTCTTATTAATTGAAGCATAGTAATCAATTAAACGCATATAGTTTCCAGTATTTGTGTTCGTTTTAAAATAGTCCTTTTCAAAAAG
>JANPIG010000329.1:0-2059 GCA_031424875.1 Cytophagales bacterium | reverse complement strand
AATATCAATACTTTCAATTTGATTATCAATAGTGCTTTGCAATAGTTTCGGACTGAGTTGAAATTGAACATTTGCTTGAAAAATATCTTTCTGAATTGGAGAAGCCATCAATACAAAATCTTTCTTTTTACCCTTTTCATCAGATGTTTCGATGTCAGCGTTTAAAATACCAATGGGGATTATATTGGCTTGGGTAACTTGATTACGATTACGAGATATCGCTTCTGAAAACTCTTTTTGAGCATTGGCTTTCGAAGAACTTGCGAGAGATTGGTAAACTAAAAACCGAGTAGGGCGTAAACGAATAGTAGGTGTTCCTTTTGTCCTTTCATCAGTTAAACTGTAAATGTCTTTTTGAGCAAAAGAATTAAATTGAAGCAATAATAGAAGTATAAATGTCATTGTGGCATAATACTTGTAGGGGGGGGGTAAAGTTAGTGTTTTTCATGATTGTTAGGGTTTATCGTTTTACAATTTTAAAGTTTAATTCATTCTTTCTATTTGCAATCCAAGGGATTTCTTTTTGGTAAATCCCATTGACTAAACATAATCGTTTATAACTACCATCTGGGTATTTCCCATCTCCTTCAGTTGGTTGAAATTCAATTCCACCTGTATCTTTTGGGATTATTGCTTCTAAATAATAGTAGCCTTTTGCATCTGTTTTTGTAGTTACATTAAAGGTTAATTTAGCATTAAATCCACCCGTAATTCCTCCAAATTGAAATCCCGTTCCTTCCACAGGTTTATCATTTTCATCAATGACATAGCCAGTAAAAATGGTTGGTGGGTTGGGTTCATCTTTTTTACAGGAGGAAAAAACCAAAGGAGGCACAACCCACAAAGCAATCAAAAATTTTCTTCGATTCATGATAATTAAAAGTTTAAAAATGTGAAAATTAAGCATACTCATTTACCCCCAAGTATTGTTGGAGTAAAGACATGTTTTAAACAACAGTGGTTGTATTGGTTTAAGAAAAAGGGGAAATAAAAAAGAGACAGGCAAAACAGGTGTCTTGGTGTCGGCGGTAAAATCGTAGCTACTAAATGTTGAGTAAATGTGTAGAATTAATTTCAATTAAACAAGTGCATTTGAAAAAATAATTTTCTATAAATACGGTTATTGGTAATATTGTGCATTTGGCTTAAATTAGGTATCATAATTCAAATCAAGCTACAAAGTTTTTTCCAGAATAAAAAAGGCATAGATTTCGAGGTGAAACCTATGCCTTAATACTATAATCAATATTCTAATAAAAATCTACGCAAAAATCTCATTTACACTAATTTCAAAATCTTCCAAAACTGGCTTTGCCGAGCAAATATCATCGTCTGTACAAATTTGAGATTGTTTCAGCGAAGTATAAAATTGAACGGATTGGTTGTCTGGGTAAATTAGCCATAATACTTTCACACCTGCTTTAAAATATTCAACAGTTTTTTCTTCTACTTTATTGGCTTTGTCATTACCAGAAATCACTTCAATCATAAATTCTGGAACTTCATCTTTGCCTTGATTCATAGAATCTACTTGCTTATCTGTGAAGTATGAAATGTCTGGTCTTCTGATTTGGGTATTGCCGGGCGGCGTTCCACTCAAATGTACATCTTGTTTGGTAATAAATGTTCCGTGATGCCAGTAGCCTTTTGATATAAAAAGTCGGTTCAATTTGAAAAAAATGTGAATCTGTCTTTTATTAATTCCTACAAATTGTATAAGATTTCCATTATGCCATTCGTACTTAAAACCATCCTCCGATTCCCAATCCATGAACTCTTCCAAAGTTGTAGGCAAAGCCACTATGTCATTTGTTAATACCATGAGATTATTTTAGACCATTAATTTTATAAATTAGACTGATTCACACCGTTTTAAAATTTTATCAGTGTAAATCTGTTAAATCAGTAAAATCAGTGGTCTATTTTTAATTATTCTACCGTAACAGACTTAGCTAAATTTCTGGGTTGGTCCACATTACAACCACGCATCACGGCAATGTGATATGACAGTAATTGCAAAGGAATTGTGGCTACCAACGGAATCAGAGCCTCGTGCATG
>JANPIG010000328.1:0-7016 GCA_031424875.1 Cytophagales bacterium | reverse complement strand
TAAGGCTGTTTCTGAAATGAAAAGAGTGCCTAAAATAGACTCTATGCGATTTAAATTGGAAGATGCTAATTTGCGTCAACAAGGTGATGGTAAACCTGATAAAGGTTATGATGGACGCTTCTATGCTACTGATTTAAAGGGAGTTGGCGATTGCTACAGAATTAAAGTATATAAAAATGATAGGCTTTATACGGGTGCAGATAGAATAATTATTGCCTATGATGCCATCGGAAATAAAAGCCCATTTGGTGATGGCTTGCCCTTTATAAGACCCCTCAGATTTTTGGCAACTACTGAATTGTACAAGGAAAATGACAAGGTAAGAGTAGAACTTTTATCCATCACTGAAGCCCATTTTGACTTCTGGATTCAACTACGTACTGAACTGAATAATACGGGACTTTTTGCTACGCCTGCGGCTCGTATTCCTTCAAATATTAAGAATATTAATGTTAGTTCAACCAAGCAAGCAGCTGGGTGGTTTGGTACTTCAGCAGTAAGTTCGATGGAAATGGTGGTGGATAAAAATAAGGCAGTGAAGGAATTTGCACAGGAGTAAGTGCAGGAGAAAGGAAGATAGGAGGAAGGGAGACAGGACAGCACATACTGCCTTCTGTCTCCCTTCTTCCTATCTTCCTTTTCCTTAAAACGCAAAACCCAATTCTATTCCAATACTTGGAGCTTGAAGTTTTGAAGAAATTTTCTCTAATTTATTCAAAAATAAAGGCTTAAAAGCATCGATTCCACTCTTTTCAGTGGGTGTGAAATCTTGGGAAGTTAAATCATTTTCACGACTTACCAATAGCCAATAAGAGGCTTTTGCACGGATAAAGAAAGTCTCTTGGGCATTGAGCCATAGCGTCTTTTCTAATACAGGACCTGCAATGACGGCGTTCATATAAGCATCCACAATTTTGTTATTATAAGCATTTTTTATTTCAGGATTAGTGCTTGACTCAACATATCCATTAACAAAAATGGCATTTTCGGGTAAAATTCCTTCTACTATATTTTTGGGTGTATCGGTCAGCGTTGCATTGAAAGTTTGGATGGTGCCTCCCAAAGACCAACCTTTACCGATATCCAGTTTAAGTTCCCCTCCAAACTGTACTTTAGGAACTGCTTTTATTCTTAGATAACCAATTTCATTGATGTATTCAGGTTTAATTCTCTCTAATATTTCAAAAACTAAACCTTGAAATTTTTGTGGATTAAAACCTACAAAACCCCCAATTTGCAGGCGTTTATATTGAAACTCGTAGCCCGCATCCATTCTTAAAGGGAAAACGGTACCTACATAAAAGCGATGTTTAACGTCTGAAGGCTCCGAATAAATATTAAGCGTATTATTTTGAGAAAAAGCGGAGCAGGATAGTAAAAGCAAGGTAATAAATAGGATTTTTTTCATTTGAGTTTGAGATAAGATGAATGAATTAGAGGACTAATGATAATTACAAAAGTAAGGTTTAGGATTTTAAAAATAACGCCAATAGATAATTTTCACACAAATTATTAGATTTCTAAATTCTACTATATTTCCTAACCATTCGCATAATTGATTCACTATCGTTCAATTTTGAGACTTCCAAAAGGTTAATCCACGCTAAATCGGTAGATTCAGACGATACTGTAAAAGGCTGATTCATATCTGCTTCAAATACAAACCTTACATCATAATGTAGATGTGCAGGTATGCCTTTGCGTTCAGGAATTTCGTGAATGTCAATGTCAAAAATTTCAGGGCTAATTATCTGAATATCAGACAGCCCTGTTTCTTCTTGTGCTTCCTTTAAGGCAACATTTAGTACATCAGAATCCCCATCACAATGGCCTCCCGTTTGAAACCATTTGTTTAATTTACGATGATGCGTTAGAAGTGTAAATTGATGAGATTTGTCTAAAATCCATGCTGAACCTGTAACGTGTCCAATCAAGAGAGAGCGCTCAAAGCAATCAGGGTTTTGTTGTACGAAAGTAGTAGTTTGTCTTGTAAATTGAATCTCGTTGGAGTCAGTTGGATGATATTTTTTTAAGAGATTAAGTAAGGAATTTCTATGCATATTTTCTGATGGGATTACTAAAACAAAAATACAAATTTGTCTTGAATATTTTATCGTTTATTACATTCTGAAGATATACTGTTAAATTTGTATAAAGTGTTTGCCGTCAAGACTCGAAGGCACCAAGTTATGTAATTAAATTCTCTTAGCGTCTTCATGCCTTAGCGTTTATTTTATTTATTCACAATCTAACAAATAGTAACAAATGAAAAAATTATTCCTTGCCCTTCTTACAGGTCTTTCTCTTTCGGCTACTGCCCAAATCCGTTTGCCACAGCCAAGTCCAGGTGCATCAGTTTCACAGGTGATTGGTACTACTGACGTTTCGGTAAAATATTCTCGCCCTTTGCTTCGTGGTCGTAATGTATTTGGTGGCGTAGTAGCGTATGATAAAGTTTGGAGAACAGGAGCCAATGCTACTAATCAATTCACTGTTTCAAATGATATCATGATAGGTGGTCAGAAATTGGCTGCTGGTAGTTATTCTATCTTCTCAATCCCTACAGCAGGTGATTGGACCTTGATTTTCAACAAAGACCTCACTGCCCAAGAGCAAAATTACTCGCAAGATAAAGATGCTTTAAGAATAACGGTGAAGCCTGTGTCAATTGCAAAAACGGAAGCATTTACCATTGATTTTTCGGATTTGTCAGACAGTTCAGCTAATATGAACATTTATTGGTCGGATAAAAAAATCATCGCACCCATAATGATTGAGACTACTAAGATGATAGAATCAGCCATCAACAAAGCCACTAATGATTATAGTGCAACAATGCGCACTATGGCAGACTTTATGTCTGGAAAGGGCAAATTAGACCAAGCCTCTAAACTGGCTAATTCGGCTGTTTTAGCCAATGAAACTTTTAGAAATGTATGGTCTAAAGCTCAGATAATGGGCAAGATGGGTAATTATGCAGAAGCATTGTCATTAGCACAAAAGGCTCTTGTATTAGGCGGAACAGACTCTGGATTTGCTAATTTGAAACCAGCTATCGAAAAAGCAATTGTAGATTATACTGCTAAAATTCCAGTGGCTGCTCCAGCGGTTTTGAAGAAGAAAAAATAGTTTTTTATTTGAAACAAAGTGAAAAAAGAGAAAAGGAGACAGAATTAAAGCCAAATGCTTTTCTCTGTCTCCTTTTCTCATTTTTTCTGTATGCGCAAATTAATTGGCAGTAAGCAATACTTCAATATTTCCACGAGTTGCCTTTGAATAAGGGCAAACTTGATGAGCCTCTTCCATCAAATGAAGTGCTTCCTCTTGGGATAAATTTGGAAAATGTCCGTGTAATTCTACTGTTAGTGCTAAACCACCCGTAGAATCCTTACCAATACCTACTTTTGCTGTCAATTCACCTCCTTCAATGTTTCTACCTTTAGAAACTACTCCCACAGCTCCATTAAAGCAAGAAGCATAACCTGCCGCAAATAATTGTTCTGGATTGGTTTTTCCACCATGGCCACCCATAGCCGCTGGCATTGATACATCAAAATCTAATAGACCATCCGATGTTTTTACATGACCTTTACGTCCGCCTGTATTAGTTGCTTCAGCGGTGTACATTGCTGTAATTTTTTCCATTATTGATAAATTTAAATATGTATTAAATTTGAGATAGCATTCTTAGCGCAAATATACGCTTTAAATGCTTACCTGTTTTCAGAAGTGTAACACCAGATTTTATCGGATAGTTTTGAGATGAGAAAAAAAAGAAAGCCACCCCGAATATCGGAGTGGCTTTGCTGTGAAACCTCTTTAAACTTCTCAATTAAATTCTTTTTAGTATTTTTGATGAAATGTATTAAGTATATTATTATTTAAGTAATTCCTTGTCTTTACGGTTTCAAAATTAGTGGTTAGAAATTAATATCTCTTAAGAATGAGACGAAACCGAAGAATGAGAAGACTATATAACCATATTTTACCATTATGATAATTATTCACTCATAAATCAATAATATTTAGCAAATGGTAAGGATAAATTCAAAAAATAATAAAACCTTGTAAGCTAAACTATTAACAAAGTCAGCTCATGAAAAAATTATCATTACTCGTATGTTTCTTATCAGCAGGGCTACTAATATTGTCTTGTGGAAAAGTAAAAGAGGCTACTAATGCAGCCGAAGGATTAAAAAATTATGCAGAAGGTTTAACAGCATCTACCAGTAAGATGGAAGAACGAAAAGCGAAAGGCGATACGGTTTCTATACCTTACGGAGAATTACAAAAAATGCTACCATCCAGCATTTCGGGGTACAGCAAAGAAGGAGACCCCAAAGGCGAATCAGTCAATATGATGGGAATGTCTTATTCAATGGCTTCACAAATTTATAAAAGTGGCAATGGCGAAATCACATTGAATATCATGGATTATAATGCTTCATATGCCGCTTTTGGGGCCGCAACTGCCATGTTTGCCACTGGTTTTTCGGTGGATAATGACCAAGAACACTTAGGGGCAATAGATTTAGGAATCAATGGCGTAAAGGCATGGGAAGACGTGAAAAAAAAAGAAAAACGTAGTACCGTAATGGCAGGCGTTAATGAACGATTTCTGATAACTGCTGAAGGAAGGAATGTAGAGCCAGAGGCAGTTAAAGAAGCCATCAAATCAGTAGATTTTAATAAATTGACAGGAATGTAATTTTGATGTATGATTATAAATTTAAAAATTAAGATTCGATGGATGCAATGTATCGAGCTTTTTTCGCCTTTGTTGGAGAAAACTTCGACAAAGGCGAAAATTATCCTTCTTATTCCATATTTTTACATTCTTTTATCTTTAATCGAATGACAGAATATGGTTTTAAGAATACGTTTTTATTTATTACTTTTTCTATCGGTAAATTTGCTTTCTTGCCAAAAAGATATGCGACTTTTTGAACAAGACCCAACAACTTTTTTGACTCAATACGGAAAAGAAAACCCTGAAGATGAGGTAGTTATTAAAACGGTTGGCGGTGATATTACCATAAAATTATACAAAAAAACTCCCCTTCATCGAGCTAACTTTATTCGCTTGGTGAAGGGGAATTATTATATCCACCGTACTTTCTACCGTATCATAGATCAGACAGGCATCCAAGGTGGAGGAGAATATTACGACCAGTTAGATTTCCTTGTCCCTCCCGAATATTTTCCAGAAATTGTTCATAAACGTGGAGCAATTGCTATGGCTCATCATGATGAAGGTAATCCCGAAAAAGCTTCTTCTCCTACTGAATTCTATATTATTACGAACGAAAAAGAAGCTCGAAAACTCAATGGCAACTATGTAGTTTTTGGGGAAGTTACGAAAGGTATGGACGTAGTAGATAAAATTCAACAAGCAAAGGAGTATTACGAAAAACCTGCCATTCCTGTGTTTTTCAGGATTGAATTGCCGTAAGATTATCACACCAAGTACGCCTCTCCCAATTTCATAATCTTTAATTGTTGAAATATTTTCTGCTCTTTTTCTAAGGCTAAAAGTATTTTTTCAGGTTCAGAAAGAGGCTCGTCTGCTTGATCAAAAGTACCATAGTGAAATGGAATCATCGTTTTTGCTTTTGTATCATTAAATGCTTGAACTGCGTTTTCGGGGTCTTGGTGGTTGGGAGCCATAAACCAACGTGGCGAATAGGCACCTGCACCTATGAGAGCTACGTCAATATCTGGAAATAATTCACCAACTTCCTTAAAATGACTGCCATAGCCCGAATCGCCACTAAAATAAATGGTTTTGCTTTTACTTTTCAACACGAAACCTCCCCAAAGCCGTTCATTGGCGTCTCCCAATGAACGATTTGACCAATGCCTTGAAGGAAGAAAGCAAATTTCTATACCATTATCGGTATTATATTGCTGATACCAGCCTGCTTCTTGAATTTCGTTTTTTCCAACAAATTTTCTAAGTAAAAGCTCCATTTTGAGTCCTGTTAGAAACTTGACATTAGGATTTTGCTTTTGAATTAACTTCAAACTTTCCTTATCACAATGATCATAATGAGCGTGCGAAACTAACACATAATCAATATTAACCAGTTTTTCTGGATTTATCGGAAATACGGTATGACGTTTTGTGGCAGGGATTTTATCAATAACAGGGTCAATCAAAATCTGCTTTCCATTTAAACGAATAAAGAAAGTAGCATGACCAAAAGGCACAATCATATCTTCTTTAGAACTTAAAAACGAATCGTCTTTCACTACAGGCATTTTCCAAGTATCGTTTTTCTTAAATTGTTTCTGAGGATTCTTCTGCGTCATCCATTTAAAAACCGTCCCGAATTTATGAACAAAAGGAAATTCATGATTCATGAAACGTCCATCCTGATCAAGTGGTGTTCCTTGCCAAGATGGCAAAATAGTTTTCAAATCAAGATTACTGGTTCTGGAAGTCAGAATTTGTCTCTTTTCTTTTTGAGCGAAAGCTACTGCACCACCCGCAGAAGTTACAGTAGCAAAAGCAATTGAGGTTTTAATGAATTTGCGTCTTTGCATTATCTTAATAGAAAAAGCCCAAATTTAATGTAACAACTATTAGGCATCAATAATCATAATCCAGTCCCAAGATACTGCGCAAGTCGTGCAATGCAGGGTTTTTTTCAGCCATAAATCTAAACTTATCGGCTTGGGTATAAATCATGGTTTTTGCTTCCTCTTGTGAAACTACTACTTCTAAATGAATGGTAGAATTATGAAGTTCCTTGCGTAAATAATTCAAAACCTCTGTTCTGAGTGAAATAGTCAATAAATCCACTTGAATTTCATTATCCACTTCAATATGAATGGTAGTGCCATCAAGCGTAAATTTTCGATTCAAAATTACATATTCACTAAACCGTTTTCTGCTTTCTAAATCCTTAATCAATTTATCCCAAACTATCTGTAATTCATCAATCGTAAATGACTTATTTTCCTGATTTACAGGCTCTTGCACAACCGTTGTACTAACTGTTTCTGCTTGAACA
>JANPIG010000327.1:0-7568 GCA_031424875.1 Cytophagales bacterium | reverse complement strand
TCTTAAAACCACGGCAATTCATCGAAGAAAATAACCTTCTTACCAGTACCTTTCAAGGAATCAATGTAAGACTGAATCAATTTGAAAGCATCCATCCACGAATCAGGATAAATCAAGGCTGATTTTTGTAATCCATAGCTTGATACCACATCAAAAACTTGTTTTAATTGGTCTTTCATATCGCCATGATGAAGCCCAGAGATTTCAAACTTTATTTGCTTCTCAAAATGGTTTCTAATCAAGAAGGTTTTACCAACTCTTCTACGCCCATAAATTGCAATTAATCTTGACTCTTGCGACTGAATGCAGTCATTAAAAATATTACGTTCTTCTGTTCTACCAATCAGTGCCATAGCTCTTAAAAATTAATGAAAAACAAAGATACAATATTCATATTTTGGCTGAGTATAATTTTTTAATGGTTTTTCGATTGAAAATTATGGGATGTAAAAAGTTGTTTTTGCTTTAAACATTACACAAACAAAAAGCCCTACAGAACCAAATCCGCAGGGCTTTTATAAAATCCCGAACCTCGAAAACCGAGATACGAAAAACGAATAATTACAATTCTTTCTTCACTGCATAATCATCTGAAATCAGTTTGAAAACGTATCCCGAAATCCAGGCAACGTCGCCACCCTTGATGAAGTAAAAACGCTTTTGAACACCATCACGAGCGTATTCTTTCATGATGGTTTCCAAAATGGTTGCTCCCGCAATGATGTCTTGATTGTTGTATAATTTGGTAGTGATAATTTTAATATCTTCCTCTGCAATTTGCTTTACTATGGGGTCGGCAATTTTTCCTAAATCTGGAGAAATTAGTTCCTCATAATTTGATACTGCCATCTGACGGAATTTCTTTACATCTTCCAAACTTACTTCAACAGGTCGTCCAATAATAGCGGCACGGTCTGGGTGCAACAGCGTGTTCATCACGAAGGCAATTCCACCTAATAGATAGACGTTCTTACGGTTTTTCAAGCCTACTCTTCGGTTCATTTCAATTGCCATTTCTTCACGCACGGGAGCAATCTCGGCATCCACGCCCGCAATGTAGCCCTTGATGTCAGCATCTGGATATTTCGTTTTTACAATTTTACCAAAGGCTTTTGTACCATAAGGAAAGTTTACGGCTTCAAATTTTGCACGGTTTAGTAAATATCCACCTTTCACATTACCTCCGCCAATATCCATGATAGACGACGACAGGTGCAATTCGGGTACAATCATCGCCAAAGCACCATATTTTGCTTCATCTTCAAAAGAAATAGCATCAATTTTTTGACTTGGGTTTTTTAAGGTTTCTCTGATAGCAGCCGTTAATTCCGCTTCTTTACCAATTGATTTATCAAGAGCTTGCTTCAAACCACTACTCATTACCACAAAAAGACGATCAGATACCACCGCATTTCTTACGGTAGCGGTATCCATTAAATCCTTCACCGCTTGGGCAGTTTCTCTGATAGCAGCTGCCGACAAAGCACTGGGCTCTGTATTAATTGACATACTCTTTCTAAGATTATACGTCAAGCCTTTTTTAGCAGAGACTGATACGCCAATGATACTTAATTTTACGCCTTTCGAACCAATATCGATACCCGCAAAAAGCTCTTCGGTATCCTTCAAACCACCCATCAATTGCGTGAGTGCTTTTTCACTCATTGACATTTTCAAGGTATGATAAATCTCAATGGCTTTGGCAAAATTACGTGAGGCTTCCAAGATATTTTCTTGGTCACGATAAAGAAAACCTAAGTTTTCATAGGTAGCGGCTTCCCAATATTTGTCTTTGTTTCTGACTATATTGAGGGCTCTATTTAGATATTCTTCCGACTGGTCATACTGTTTTACTTCACGCAAGGTATTACCAGCTTTGATAAATTTGAGGGCTGAATTTAGGTCGGTTGTTTGGCTAAAGCCTGTGGCAAATACAAAGAGGCCTAAAATAAGGCTAAGGAATAATTTTTTCATGATGGGGTTAATGAATAATGAGTGATTAAAGTAATTTTTAATTGAGTTAGTTATAGTTTGCCTATAACTAACAAGAAATTTAAATTTGGTTTTTTTCGTACAATGGTGAACTGGTGTTGGCAGGGTCAATTTCACGAATTGTATCTTTTGGAGCGGCCTTTGCCTTTTTTACTTTTGTCTTTGCGGTTCTTGCTTTAGCCTTGTTTTGATTACCTTTGGGAGCCTTAGCCACAACCATTTTGAGTTTTGAAGAAGGAATTTGCTGAATATTTTTTGCTTTAAGATTTACGAAAAAGCTTGACAACAAAAGCAAAAGGAAGAAGGATATCCTCTTTGATACAGAGAATACAAGAGGACGATTGGTAATATTGATATTAGCCAAACTGTCAAAAAACGAGAAATTTTCTTGGACTTTGTTCATGGATTAGTGATTAAATACTTAAAAAACAGACACTTATTTTTATACGAAAATAACAATTGTCCTTATCATAAGCAAAGAATGTTCCAAAGATTTGAAAAAGGGCAGAACTTTTAAGTTGTGAGGTAATAATTTTGAGAAAAAAATCCTTCACAACTTATACTTCCACTGTACCTCACTTTTTTCCTATAACTTCATTGCCTTGCAACATTAACTTCAAACCTGTAACTTTTTTAGTCGTGGCATCACGGGTGAAAATGATGGTTGAACCATAAGAACTTGTCGAAACAAAGGTATCAGCTACTTTCTGTTTGATAAGTTTGTTGGCTCCGTAACTATCTGCTTCACCATAAAGATTTCCACCGTCGAGCGTGATTTTGTAAATGGCGAAGTAGTCACTCATTTTGTATTCTCCTACGTATTCATGTAAGCTATCAGCCGCAATAGTTTTCTGCAAAATTAGTTTTTTTACAGGCATTGGTTTTGCCCAAATACTTGCGAATAAGCACATTAGGAAAGCAATAAATAATAATTTTTTCATGGTATTTCGTTTTTTTGACTGTTTTAATTTTGATGTGAATATAGTGAAAAAGAATGATTAAACGCAAAATGACAGCCATTTCACAGCTGTCATTTTGCGTAAAGATATTATTTAAACCCTACCCCATTCTATTTACAATTCCTTCTGAAATACCTACGCAATTGAAACCGCCATCGTGGAAGAGGTTTTGCATGGTTACTTTCTTGGTTAAATCAGAAAATAAGGTAATTACGTAGTCTGCACATTCGTCTGCTGTGGCATTTCCTAAAGGTGACATTTCGTTGGCATATTCATAGAAAGCATTAAATCCTGCTATTCCTGTCCCTGCAGTAGTCTTAGTAGGTGACTGTGAAACGGTGTTTACTCTCGTGCCATTTTTTTTGCCATAAACTGCTCCATACGAACGAGCAATAGATTCCAACATGGCCTTCGCCTGTGCCATGTCGGTATAATCTGGGAATGAACGTTGGGCGGCAATGTATGACAAAGCCACTACTGAACCATAGCTGTTAATGGCATCCATTTTATCCGCTACTTGCAACATTTTGTGGAACGAAAGAGCCGAAACATCCAATGATTTCATGAACCATTCGTAGTTCAAATCGTCGTAAGTGCGGTTTTTACGGATATTAGTACTCATCCCGATTGAGTGCAAAACGAAGTCAATTTTACCTCCCAAATGCTCCATTGAGCCTTCATAAAGTTTTTCCAAATCTTCTACTGATGTGGCATCAGCAGGAATGATTTTGGCTTCACATTCTTCGGCTAACTTATTGATTTCGCCCATGCGCATGGCAAGTGGGGCATTGGTTAGGGTAAAAATTGCTCCTTCTTCTTTGGCACGTTGAGCCACTTTCCAAGCGATTGAATTGGAGTCTAATGCCCCTGAGATGATTCCTCTTTTTCCTTTTAAAAGACCGTATGACATGATTTGATTAGTTATGAAATATGAATTATGAGATAAGAGATGAATAATTACAGCTCGTCTTCATGAGTCATAAAACTATTTATTCTGATTATTTCTTTAAAAAATTATAGTTCTCTGACAAATTTTGCGGTCACAGAGTTTCTCAGGAATGCCTGCCGCAGAGTTACACGAAGAAAATACTCTTTTAACTCTGTGAAAACTTTGTGCGACTCTGTGACCACAAAAACTGTCGGAGAATGAAAATTGTAACACAAAAGTAGTCAGTTTTGGAGAAATTATTCCAAAGATTACTACTTAAAAGCATATTGCTTGGTGTCTGCCTCCACTACTTTATTGAAAAAATCTCTAAAAACCGTATATCCTACGGTTGGAATAATATCTTTTTTTACAATTAACTCTCTCTTTATCAATAATTTATCTCCTATTGGCTCGTAAATCATCTTATAATCTGCAAAATCAGATGATATTGTAACTGGAGAAGGAATTTCCAACAATTTTTTTCCAGCTGGGAGTGTTAGCGAAATAGTTTCTTTCATGGTTTCTGCTTCAAACATTTCCCAAAATAAGAAAGGAAATTCACGAGTTTCGTTGGTAACAAAATCTAAAGATGCCACTTTTTCTGACCATGGCAATTTGAAAATTTTCATTCCTGCCACATCGCTAATCTCATTTTTTACGGTATAGGCATACTCATATACAAGAGAGTCTGAAAGTTTATCTAAATTCTTGAAATTGATAAAATTCATCTTCACAACATTGGTAAAATCTTTGGAAATTGCCTCAGCAAAACCCTTCATTTGGTCTTCTACACTCACATTTGAATAGGCATGACGACCATTACTGGCCAGGCTTCCTGTTTTGATATTTGAGACTTTGGTAAGCATATCTTTTTGTTCAAAAAGAACCTCGGTATTACGAAAAATGCCATTTTGGATACGGTCGTTGGTCTGAATTTTTATCAATTTAGAATCCATCGTTTCCCCTTCTCTGGGGATAATCAAAGCTGTGGCATTAAGCAAAGTGGGCGAAACCGTACCAAAAGAATTCTGCGTATCAGTCAATTCAATGAAGAAATTTTTACCCTCCGTTTTCAAATTAGCGATGCAATGGTTGAAATTTATACTGGGCAAAAGCATGGCATTATCGCCATTATCACGGGTCAAAACCAAAACTAAATTTGCCTTTACGCCTACCTCTTTACACATCGCCACAAAGAGCGTTGAAAGGTCCTTGCAATCCCCTAATTTGGTACTTAAAGTGCGTGATGCTTTTTGTGGAACTAATCCACTTTGCATAAAAGCAACGCTTAAATAACTGATATTTTTTTCGATATATTCATAAATAATTTTAGCCTTTTGAAGATCAGTTAAATTCTTAGGTTTATTCATAAATAGCTCTTTTACAGTCTCTTGCACTTCAAAATCAGACTTAGCTTTGGTTGAGGAAACGTCCGTGTACCACTGGCTAATAAACTGCCAACTCGGCATGGTTGAAACCTCCAAAATGGGTACTGCATCATTGGTGGCAGGCATAAATGACTCTCCCACAAGAGCAGGTTTATCCTTTATTTCCCAAGAATACAATTTGAAATTTTCAACTGTTTTTATATTTGGTTTCAAATCCGTATTGAGTGTTTTGTATTGAAATTCACGATTTTCAGGCATTAATAAACTATATCTTACCGACTGCATGGGCAAGCCAAAACCCATCGTGATGCGGTCGTTGAAATGTTGGGCTAACATGCCAGTAGTATAGTCTTGGAGACGATAAACTACATGAATAGCATCGCCAATTTGCAAGCCAGTAAAAACCATTTGACTATCATTCATCTCGGCTTTTACTTTACTCCCATCGGCTTTCAAAACCTCCGCTTTTTCTATGGTGTAACTTTGAGTGCCTGAATTGTAATTGATGTTATATTCTTTCCAAGCATCAATACCTTGCTGGGTCAAAATTTTCACCATCAATTCATCGTGTTCTTCGGTGGTGCCTTGCGGATAAACCACTCGCTGGGTGTCGTTTATCAGAATAATGCTATTATCGGACGGAAAGGCTTCGGGCTTGGGTGATGCCTTGAAAATAGCTTCGGCATTATACTTTGGAAAATTCTCGAACAAGTCCGTTTTGTTTTCTAATCTGCGGATGGCTTTGTGTGAATCAAAATAAGTGGGAGCATAGTAAATTGCCTTCTTATGCGCTTCAATGGCTTCCTTTTTCTGATTGAGTGCTTCATAAACTACTCCCAATTTGTTCCAATAATTGCCAATATATGGAGCAAATTCTAATACTTTTAAACGATAAATCAAGGCATTTTTATAGTCAGTCATGCCATAATATTGTTCGGCAAGGTCGTCATAATAGCCAATAGCATATGGTGCAGCGTTGATTCTTTCTTTATATTTAGCAATTCCTGCTGCTTTATCACCGTTTTGAAAATAGATTTTTGCCAATTCCAAAATGGTTTTATCATCTGCGTTATTCTCAACAAATTTCAGTAAAATACCATTGGCGGCTTTTGGATTTTTTTGAACATCTCTTTCCAAAACATAAGCCAAATTGACAATTTCGGGAGAATCAGGGTATAGCTTATAAAGTCTTTCCGAGGATTTCATCATGTCTTCATATTTTGCTTGAAGTGCCAAATGGCCTAATTCTACAAAATCAGTGTATTGACTTGTGCCATAGAGTTCTTTCATTTTTGCCACGATACGCTCGGCTTCGGGATAATCCTTCTTTTCTACTGCCTCTTTTTGCAACATTTCGTAACTCCAAAATGACTCTGGATCTTTTGATTTGATAAATTCTCCTTCCTTAGTCAATTCCGTTTTATTGTCTTCTCTTGAATAGGCTTGAATCATTACGCCACTCAAAAAACTGCTTTCAGGGGCCATTTGACGGGCTTTTTGTAAAAATTTCCTTGACTCATACGCCTTATCATTACGAAGATAGGTTTCTGCCAGAAGGATATAATTGAGAAAAGTAGTAGGTTCAGTTTTGATTTTATTCTCGAAAAATTCTTCAGCAAAAAACGGCAGAGTTGTGGAGGTATATTCTGTAGTTTTTGGGTAGGATTGAGCGATATGCGTACTGGTAAGTCCCTGAATCGGATTGCCGTCTTTATCAGTCATTCTAATCAAAAAATTGGCTCTACCTGCTTCACTTTCAGCAATTTGCACCAAAATACGGTTATAGCCTTTTTGTAAACGCACCGTTTGATTATAGATATCCAAATCACAATTTCGCTCAATGATTTCGTTGGTAATGAGTTTGTCATTTACCCAAATTTTCATTGACCCCGAACAACCCGAACGCATGATAACTTCTTGGTCTTGTGGACTTTGCAAGAAAGTTTGAGCATACATCACGGAGTTATCAATGATAAAAAAGTGCGTAAAATCAAACCATTTATCCGAGCGCTCTACGGGTGGTTTAAACCATTTTACCTCGGCATTTACTTTATTTTTGAAAACGGCAGTTGCCTCTGGATGAGCTAAAACACCAAAATCTTTATTGAATCCACTGGCAGAAGTATTCTCGAAAGTACCCACCACCGACCAGTTTTCAACCGCTCCCAACTTGGCATATTCCACAAAGGATTGTTGTGCTTTGTTAGCCGCTTCGAGGTGGTTTCCGTAGGTTTCAATTACCATGGCTCGCATGGTTCCGTTGAGACGTTTGTCCTGTAAAAGCTTTTGTAAAAACTTCAC
>JANPIG010000326.1:0-2260 GCA_031424875.1 Cytophagales bacterium | reverse complement strand
TTTTTGGGGAGCAAATCACGGGAGAAACGAATTACCGAAATTTGGGAAAGATTGCCATACCAAAATCTGGTGTGAGTTTCGGATGTACGAGAAAGTGCTTTTCCCTAAGGAAGACAGGGCATTAATTCATCTATTCAGTGATGCAGACCCAAAGCCGATTACCATTCCTTGTTATTCTTTACAGGAAGTTTTGGCAGAAAAAATGCGAGCGTTATTACAAAGAAATAGAGGAGAAGCAAGAGATTATTTTGATTTATGGTATATCAAAACACATGTACAAGGAATTAATTGGGAGGAAGTAAAAATAGTTTTTTTTGAAAAATGTATATTTAAAAATATCGAATACAATAGTGTAACAGATTTTTTCAAACCCGAACGGATGAAACAAGTGGAAGTAACTTGGGACAAACGGCTGAATCATCAGTTACCTCAAAAATTAGATAGAAATGTGGTTATGGAAGATTTAAGGCTGTTTTTTGAGGATTTATTTAAAATTTAGGTTTGCAAAATTATTAGAAAATAAAAAAAATGAGCAGCACCACCAACGAACAAGCCCTCGAAGCAGCCATCGAAAAAAAGCTAACAGGCTCTACCCTCGAAACCCTAAAAGCACAAAATTCGCAAGGCAATATTTTTGAAGTTGCCCAAAGCTACCGTGCGGGCAATGGCTACTGGTTGGGCAATCCGCAAGATTTCAACAAAGACTACGCCATCGACCAAAACCGTTTTTGGCATTTTTTGGAAAACACCCAAGCCGAAGAATTAGCCAAACTCCAAAGAGCAAGCGATTGGAAACTCAAAATCCTTGAACGCCTCGACCGTATGATTAAAAAATACGGCGTGTTGCACATTTTATGCAAAGGTTTAGAGGTAGAAGATGCCAATTTTACGATGCTCTACGTTTCGCCCTTAGCGTCAAGCGGTAAAACAGTAAAGGAAAATTTTGAGAAAAACGAATTTTCGGTAACTCGTCAAATCTGTTATTCCAAAACCAATTCCCGTGAAGAAATAGACATGGTACTGTTTATCAATGGATTAGCGGTTTCAACCATCGAATTAAAAAACCATTGGACAGGGCAAACCGCCAGAGTTCATGGTATCAATCAATACAAAAATAGTAGAGACATTTCTCAGCCATTACTCCAATTTGGGCGGTGTTTGGTTCACTTCGCCGTTGATACCGACGAAATATTTATGACCACTCGTTTGAACGGCAAAGACACCTTTTTCTTACCCTTCAACAAAGGCGTAAATCAAGGCTCAGGTAATCCAGTGAACCCTTTTGGGCATAAAACTGCCTATTTGTGGAATGAAATCTTGACTCGACAAAGCCTTGCCAATATCGTACAGCATTTTGTTACCTTAGACGGCAAAGCCAACGAACCACTTAACAAAAGAAATTTAATTTTTCCCCGCTACCATCAATTAGAAGTGGTAAGACGAATCTTGAAAGATGCCAGTCAAAACGGTGTTGGACAAACCTATTTAATTCAACACTCGGCAGGTTCGGGAAAGTCCAACTCAATCGCTTGGGCAGCCTACCAATTGATAGAATGTTATCCCAACGACGATACCGCCAGAGGTAATCGAGGCATAGAAAAACCGCTTTTTGATTCCGTCATCGTCGTAACCGACCGCACGATTTTAGACAAACAAATTCGGGAAAATATCAAAGAATTTTCACAAGTTAAAAATATCGTTGCCCCAGCGTTTAGTTCGCAGGAATTAAGGACCAATTTAGAAACTGGCAAAAAGATAATCATCACCACTATCCAGAAATTTCCTTTCATTGTCGATGGCATTGCTGATTTGAGTGATAAAAGATTTGCCGTCATCATTGACGAAGCCCACAGTTCGCAAAGTGGTTTAGGCGCCGACAATATGAACCGTGCCATGGGCAAAAAAGCAACGCATGAAGATGATGAAGAAGTGGATACCCAAGACCTGATTTTGGAGGTGATGCGTTCAAGAAAAATGCGAGGAAATGCTTCATATTTAGCTTTTACAGCAACTCCCAAAAACACAACCCTCGAAAAATTTGGGGTAAAACAAACCGACGAAACCTTTAAACCTTTTCATTTATATTCAATGAAACAGGCAATTGAAGAAGGTTTTATTTTGGACGTTTTAGCCAATTATACCACCTACAAAAGTTTCTATGAGTTAGAGAAATCCATTGAAGATAACCCAGCTTTCAAGACTAAAAAAGCTCAAAAAGTTTTGAAAGCCTACGTGGAACGCCACAAAGAAACGATACAGA
>JANPIG010000325.1:0-3180 GCA_031424875.1 Cytophagales bacterium | reverse complement strand
CGGGTCGTTCATCATGACCAAAGACTGCAAAGGTGTTGAGGTTTTCTGACGTTTTACTACGCAAAAATATCTTTCGGGAGCATCAAAAGTAATGGCA
Organism: Cytophagales bacterium; assembly: GCA_031424875.1. GTDB lineage: Bacteria > Bacteroidota > Bacteroidia > Cytophagales > Spirosomataceae > Arcicella. Next base: position 3,083 of record JANPIG010000325.1, on the reverse strand, counting down.
GAAGGAGGCGGAGAAGAACGTTTCCAAACCGTGTACATTCCTCTTCGATACAAAGAATCACCGTGATTTTGTCTGTAAGAGGTGGCATTACGAGTTGCCAAAGCCTCCCAAATACCTTCGGGTTGATAAGGATAAACACTGGGCCCACCAATCTTTTCTACCAATAAACCACTACCCGCCAAGACCGCATCACGTACTTGTTCGTGGGCATAACGATAACTTGCCCCACGAGCCAAAAGCCGATTTTCGGAATCTATTTCCATTAAATCTTTCCGTTTTTCAGAAGATTGCTGATAAGTTGCCGACATCACAATGAGCTTTTGCATGGCTTTTACATCCCAGCCAGATTCTCTAAATTGCGTAGCGAGCCAATCCAATAATTCAGGGTGGGTAGGCATTTCGCCTTGATTGCCAAAATCATCAGCGGTTTTTGAAAGTCCAAAACCAAAATAAGTTTGCCAAAAACGATTGACCGCCACTCTGGCAAAAAGAGGATTTCGTTCATCCAAAAGCCATTGAGCCAAGCCTTCACGATTGCGAGGAAATTTATCATCAAAAGGTAAAATTCTATTAATGACACCATAGCTAACCTCCTCACCCAGAGCATCATAGGCTCCACGGTTGAGCATAAAAGTTTTGCGTAGATTTGTTCTTTCGCTCATAGTCATTACCTCTTTCACGTCCGTAATCACCTCAGTTTCAATACCTCTGAGTTTTTTCAAACTCCTTGAATATGAGTCAAAATAGGGATCAAAGTTTAGACGGTAATAATCAAATAATTGGCGTTGTTGAGCTTCTGTCCAATCTTGGCGTGGAGTTTTCAGAATACTTGAAGTTTGTTCTGAATTGTTGGCAATACCTTGAACTTCGATGGGTGCTAATTGACGAGTATAAATCTTTAATTCATCCACTGCAAAATCTTCTAAAGTTTCGTGAAATTCTTTCCCAAGCATAAAAGTCAAATCCGACCAGTGCGTATTTTTTTCGCCATGTCGTATTGACTTTCTCAAATTATCGGTCTGAATGTTAGTTTTCATTTCAACCCCATCCAAAAAAATCTTCACGCCCGATGCCTGACTGCTGCCATCGTAGGTAAGTGCAAGGTTCTGCCATTTTCGATAGGCAATCTTATCAGTTGTAATAATATCAATGCAATTTGAAGGGAAAACGTAACTCAAATTTACCTGCAAAGTACCGTCTTTCAACAACCTGCAACGATACCCTCTGAACCCCTCAAACTCCCCATTATCACTGCCAAAAACAGGTCCATGCTGTCCATTTTTCAAAGGATTTATCCATAAACTAATGGAAAAAGGCTGATTTCTTTCAAAGTCCAGCGACTTATGAAAATCAATCCCACAGTCTCCCCTTAGCAATAAACCATTTCCCACTATACTTTTAATATACTTAGGTCTTCTATCCCAATCGCCTGATATATAGCCATTTACTGAATCTATTGCCAAGTTTGGGTAACCCGAAGCACTCTTTTCCCAAACCATCATATCCTTCTTCAATTTATCATCATGCTTCTTAATTTTCCGTAAAACATTTCTTTCAAAAGGAAAATGAGCTACTAAATCTTTATTGCTTACGGCATAGTCGGCCGGGTTCTTTTGAGCCTTTGAAATCCATTTTTCAAAGCCTTGTTTATAGACAGGCTGATAAGGTTGAATAGCACGCTCATAAGGAGTAATTTTAGTTTTGATAAAGGCTAATTTTTTTTCAACCTCAGGCGTTGGCACCATCACGCTTGGGGAAGCTTCACCATTGTAGGGGATAATTCCTGTTTCGTTGTTATTGTTAAAAAAGGCAGAAAGTTGATAAAATTCCTTTTGGGCAATAGGGTCATATTTGTGGTCATGACATCTGGCACATTCTACCGTTAAACCCAAAAATGCCTTGCCAAACATCCCTACACGGTCAATTACATACTCAGTGCGGTATTCTTCGTCCACTACCCCACCCTCTTGAGTTTGGGGGTGATTTCTGAGAAAACATGTCGCTAATTTTTGTTCACGGGTAGCATTTGGCAATAAATCTCCTGCCAACTGATAGGTTACGAATTTATCATAAGGCAGGTTTTTATTGAAAGCCTCAATCACCCAATCTCGCCATGGATATACGTTCCTCATGCCATCATCTTGATAGCCGTGCGAATCAGCGTAACGTCCTAAATCTAACCAATCAACGCCAATTTTTTCTCCGTAATGAGGTGATTTCAAGAGTCTATCAACCACTTTTTCATAAGCATTGGGAGAATTATCTTTCAAAAAATCATCCAATTCCTTCACTGTTGGCGGTAAACCTGTAATATCCATCGAAACCCTACGGAGCAAAGTAGCTTTATCAGCAGGAACGGAATGTTTAATTTCTTTTTCTTCCAATTTTGCCAATACAAAATTATCAATTGGATTTTTCACCCATTTTTTTTCTTTAACATTTGGCACATCAGGGTTTTCAATTTTGGCAAATGCCCAATGTTCTTTATATTCGCCGCCCTGTTGCACCCATTTTACTAACAATGCTTTCTCTTCATTACTTAATTCAAGATGCGATTTTGGCGAAGGCATAATTTCCTCGGGGTCTTTTGAAAGGATTCTTTTTACCAATTCGCTCCGATTAATATTCCCCCCTACAATGGCTTGATGACCACTTTTGAGCTTTTCAGTTGCCCCTTCCGAATTGGTCAATTGTAACCCTGCCTCAACCTTACTTTTATCAGGACCATGACATTTGAAGCATCTATCTGAAAGAATGGGCTTGATATGAAGATTGTAATCTACGGTTTCGGGCAATTTATCTGCCAAAGCCTCTACTTCAACAGGAATATCATTACCTCCGCAACTTGTCAAAAAAAGTGCTGATATTACAACGGAAATATGTGTTAATCGTCTGATAATCATAACCTTATTAAAGATATGATGAAAAATAAGTAAATATAATTGTGAAAATTGATATTGCAAGAAGTATTTAATAGGAAAGGGAAAATAGATTAATTATACCTATGAATCTATTAAATAAAACGGAATACTTACTAATGTAAATGGTCAATTCCTTATCAATAGCGAGGGATTTAAATCCCT
>JANPIG010000324.1:0-1003 GCA_031424875.1 Cytophagales bacterium | reverse complement strand
CATAAATAACTATGATTTATTGGCTAATTATTCCTATTGGGTTAATCATTTTAGCAATTCGAGACGTTTTACAGAACCGTCATACCATTCAGCACAACTTTCCAGTAATTGGACATTTACGATATATGCTCGAAAAAATTGGCCCCGAAATTAGGCAATATTTAGTAGCCAATAATCGTGAGGAATTACCATTCAATCGAGGGGAAAGAGCATGGGTTTATGCCTCTTCAAAACAAGAAAATAATCTTCAAGGCTTTGGTTCGGACCAAGATTTTAATTCGGCAGGATACATTTTTATTAAACACGCCATGTTGGGGCATCGTTTGCCAGAAAATCACCCCAATAGGAAAGACCCCAGTGCCATTCCTTGTGCCAAAACCATGGGTGAATATCATAAGCGTAAACGTCCATACAAGCCATTTTCAGTAGTAAATATTTCAGGGATGAGCTTTGGATCATTGTCTGCGAAAGCCATTGAATCGCTCAATAAAGGAGCTTTAAAGTTTGGATGCTATCACAATACGGGCGAAGGTTCTCTTTCACCTTATCATAAATTTGGCTCTGATGTTATTGTAAATATTGGAACAGCATATTTTGGGGTTAGAGATGAAGATGGTAAATTTTCAATGGAAAAGCTCATGAAAATGACCACTAATAATCCGTTCGTTAAAGCCTTAGAATTGAAACTTTCTCAGGGTGCAAAACCTGGCAAAGGAGGCGTTCTGCCTGCTGCAAAAATTACCCAAGAAATTGCCGATATTCGTCATATTCCCATGGGAAAAGATGCTAATTCTCCAGCCTTTCATTCAGAGTTTTCTACAATTCCAGAAATGGTACAATTCATAGAATCCATGGCTGAAAATACGGGCTTGCCTGTAGGCATAAAGTCGGCAGTGGGTAAAATGGAAATGTGGGAAGAATTGGCTCAATACATGGTGAAAACGGGTAAAGGTCCAGACTTTATTACCATTGATGGGGGTGAAGGCGGCACGGGGGCCGCTCC
>JANPIG010000323.1:0-1416 GCA_031424875.1 Cytophagales bacterium | reverse complement strand
GATGGCTCACATACGCCTGGGAAATCGCCTTTTTTGCCTAACATATCCGTCATTACCTGAAAATGAAGATGTGGAGGCCAGTTTCCGTTGATAGGGAAGTTTCCAAATTCGGCTATTTTTTCTCCTGCTTCTATCGCTTTTCCTTCAAAAATTCCTTTGAGACATTCTAAATTCAAATGTCCGTAAAGTGTATAAAAAGTATTTCCTTCTAAAATATGTTCCAAAATAATCGTTGGTCCATAGTCGCCAAAATTATCGTTATTCGCAAAACTATGCACCTTTGCTTGCAGGGGTGCATATACGGGTGTACCAGCTTTTGCCCAGATATCTACGCCCAAATGAATAGAACGTGGTTCGTCGGTTTGTTGAAAATGTTCGCTTCTTCGATAAATATAACGATTTTCAAGATAACCTCCAATTGCACATACGGCATGGGCTTCATTTATTTTACGAAAAACATATTCATTAAAGATTTCTGTATTAGTCAAATCAATGGAATGAAGGTCACTATTATTTTCAGTGAGGTCGATATGATAAATTGTCTCTTTCTCAAAATCAAAAGGGACAATTGAATGGAATTTATGGGTTTTAAGAATCATTTAGTTTTTATGAGGCAAATTGTACCGCAGGCTTTAGCCTGCATGCAATATTTTAGATTTAAAAACAGGCTAAAGCCTGTGGTTCGTTTCAAGCCCACACTTGCGTTCCCTCCGTGCAGTTTTTACACATTTCAATTTCTGATCGAGAGCGAATTAGCGTTTTTCTGAATTGTTGATAGGCTTCGCCAAACCATAAGTCCTTGAAAACCTGAGTTTTCATATCGCCCATACGGTAATGGGCATCTTTATCGAAACAGCATGGAACCACTAATCCGTCCCAAGTAATTACACATGAATGCCACATTTTCCAACAGTGATTAATAAAACTATTTTTAATTTTATACGTGCCATCTGATTGTTTTTTGTAGCGAGTATATTTTTCGATAGTTGGAATTAAATCTGAACCTTGCTCATAATTATAGATTTGAGCAGTTTTCAAGCCCACTTCATCTACTCCTAATTCTTTAGCTAATTGATGAACCTCCGCAATTTGGTGTTCGTTAGGTTTTACCACTAAAAATTGAAAAATTACGTGTGGTGTGTGTGAATTCAATGTTTTTTTCCACTTAATAATATTTCTTGTACCCTCAATAACTTTCTCTAATTTCCCCCCCACACGATATTGTTCGTAAGTTTCTTGAGTTGTGCCATCAATAGATATTATCAATCTATCCAAACCCGATTCTACCGTTTTTTTAGCGTTAGCATCCGTTAGATAATGAGCGTTTGTGGACGTGGCAGTATATATATTTTTCTTGGCAGCATAACTCACTAAATCCAAAAATTGTGGATGTAAATACGGCTCTCCTTGAAAATA
>JANPIG010000322.1:0-3477 GCA_031424875.1 Cytophagales bacterium | reverse complement strand
GGAGGCTTTGGAAATTGGTTTACGCACCAAATGCAAAGAAACCGACCAAGCCATGACTGCCTTACTGATTGACCTAAAACAACGGGGATTATTGGAAGATACGCTCGTGGTTTGGGGGGGAGAATTCGGCAGAACGCCCATGCAGGAAAACCGAGACAATAAACCCGCACCCTTCATGGGCAGAGACCACAATCCCGAAGCCTACACGATTTGGATGGCAGGCGGAGGCGTAAAAAAAGGCTTCACCCACGGCGAAACGGACGAGTTAGGTTATGCAGGCGTTAAAGGAAAAACCCACGTCCACGACCTCCAAGCCACGATCTTACATCTTTTAGGACTAAATCACGAACAATTAACCTACCAATTCCAAGGTCGTCCATTCCGTTTGACAGATGTGGCGGGTAAGGTGATTCGAGAGGTGTTGGCGTAAATTTTAACGTCTTGATTATCAAGCAATTTTTTTTGGAATATTAATTAAATAGTTTTTATCTAAAATATTTATCCTACTTATTTGGTAGATTAAATAGTCTTTTATAGTTTTGCAGACACACAAAATTATAAAAAAATGAAAAAAGCCTTCCTACTAACTCTAATCCTACAATTTAGCTTTCTAGTAAGTACAAATGCTCAAGAAAATATTATTCAGATATCAGGAAAAATCTCTGATAAAGATAGCAAAGAACCACTTATCGGAGTTTCTATTTTGGTGAAAGGTACAGTTTCAGGTACCACTACTAATACTTTGGGGGAGTTTTCTTTAAGAACTAAAAATAAATTTCCGTTCACTTTACAATTTCGGTCGGTAGGGTATCAAACTTCGGAAATTCAGGTAATTAGGCTTACAGATAAACTCAATATAGAGTTGGTATCGCAGTCAATTTTAGGGCAGGAAGTTGTGGTTACAGCTTCTCGGATTGAGGAAAGCATCTTAAAATCACCAGTTTCCATTGAAAAATTGGATATTAGAGCCATCAGAGATGCCGCTGCACCTTCTTTTTATGATGCCCTCGCCAATTTGAAAGGTGTTCAATTGACCACTTCCAGCCTTACTTTCAAAGTCCCCAATACTCGTGGATTCAACATTCCAAATAATTTTCGTTTTGTGCAATTAGTGGATGGCGTAGATATGCAAGCCGCAACCTTGGGTGTACCCTTGGGCAATGCTATCGGACCTACTGAATTGGACATTGAAAGCGTGGAAATTACCCCAGGCGTAGCTTCGGCATTGTACGGTATGAGTGCTATTAACGGCTTGGCAAATCTCCAAACAAAAAGCCCGTTTCGTTATCAAGGTCTAAGTGTTTATCAGAAAGTTGGGGTCAATCATGTGGACGAAATTGACCACAAACCCGCCGTTCTGACAGAAACTGCTATTCGATTTGCCAAGGCATTTAAAGATAAATTTGCCTTTAAAATAAATGTCAGTTTTTTGAAAGGAACAGATTGGTTATCAAGCACTTATACAGACCAAAATGCCCAAAATGTTTCCTCTGCTAATCCTGCCTTTTCTGAACTGAGTGGTCTCATTAACCCTGCGTATGATGGCTGGAATAATTATGGAGATGAATCCAATAATCGAGTTGCAATAGCGATTCCGTATCAGGGAAAAACTCAAACATTTAATGTGTCTCGGACGGGTTATACCGAAAATCAGTTGAGAGAAACAGGCGTACGAAATGCTAAAATTGATGCCAGTATTCACTACCGTTTAACTGAAAAAATCGAATTAACGTATGGCTATCGTTGGGGTTTGATGGATGGATTATTTCAACGAGGCAATAAAATTCAACTCAATGGAACAACCGTTCAAAATCATAAAATTGAATTGAAAGCCTCTAATTTTTTGGTGCGTGCCTATGCTTTGTTAGAAAATACGGGCGATTCATATAATATCAAACCTTTGGCGGATAATTTAGACTTGAATAATAGCACCAATACCCAATGGTCGGCTAAATTTAGTAATGCTTTGACTACTGCCTTAGACGGAGGTTCATCATTGGCAGATGCTTTTAAAACTGCCCGTACATTTGCCGATTTGGGTAGGGTATTGCCTGGTACACAGGCATTTACAGATTTGAAAAACGAAATTATTGGTACAAATAATTGGGATATAGGTTCAGTTATAGTGGGTGCTCCTGCATCTGGTGGGGCCGCTTTATGGCAAAAAAGCCGTACTTATCATGCTGACTTTCAGTACGATTTTGCTAATAAAATTAAATGGGCAGATGTATTGGTTGGAGCAGATTATCGTGTTTACGAAGTAATTCCAGATGGCAATAATTTTGTGGATTTATCAAGGGCCATTGATAAAAGAACATCCGCCGACCTAAAGGGGGCTTTTGGGAATAATCTGTATTATCGAAAATACGGAGCATTTGTGCAAGGTAGCAAACTATTATTGAGCGATAAACTAAAAGTTGCCGTTTCTGCTCGGATAGATAATAATCCTGAATTTAAGCCAAAATTTAACCCAAGAGTTGCCTTGGTTTATACCCTTGCCGACAAGCATAATTTCAGAGCTTCCTACCAAAATGGGTTCCGTTTTCCAGCATTATTTGAAGCACTTTCTTATGTGAATAATGGCAATGTGAGGCGTGTAGGCGGTTTGGCAAGAATTAATGAAGGTTTAGGTTATTTAGAAAATTCCTATACTTTGGCTTCATTAAATACTTTCAATGCAGTGGTAAATATGGATGTTGCCAATGGAGTTACTCGAAATGATGCGGCCCTCAAAAATAGAACTTTGCTCTTTAAAACCGACTTAGCTCTCACTGCCCCTGAGCATATTAATTCGTTTGAAATCGGTTATAAAAGTGTGCTATTCAATAACAAAATTTCCATAGATTGGGATGCTTACTATAATATTTATAGCGGGTTTTTGGGTCAGGTAGAAGTGGCAGTGCCTTCTTCTGGAACGGTTGGAACGGATGCGGCTATATTAGATATGCTTATGGCAAATCGGGCAAAACAAACTCGTTATAGAGTTTATACCAATGCCAAAAATGATAATATCAGCTATGGGTCTTCGTTGGGAATTACTTATAATTTTTATGAAAAATATGTTTTGTCGGGCAATACGACCTACAATGCCTTAAAAATCAATGAGTTAGCCGACATTTTTGTAACTGGTTTTAACACCCCAAAATGGGCTACCAATCTATCGTTAAGTAATCGTGAAATTATCAAAAATGTAGGCTTTAATGTGGCTTGGAAATGGCAAACCGCTTTTCAATGGGAAAGTCCACTGGCAAACGGAAATGTACCTGCATATCATAATATAGATGCTCAGGTAAGCTTAGCAATACCCAGCGTAAAAACACGTTTGAAAGTTGGGGGGAGCAATATTTTTAATAATCGCTATATCCAATATGCTGCAGGTCCAACCATTGGAGGACTATATTATGTGGCTTTGACAGTGGAGGGAATTTAATATTTTTTATGAAAAACTACCAATATTTAACAATTCCAGGCTTAGGT
>JANPIG010000321.1:0-4852 GCA_031424875.1 Cytophagales bacterium | reverse complement strand
GCGGCTTCGATGGCGGCAATGATTTATTTGTTGGATAAGAATGGGTTGTAGGGTTTTTATTTTACGAATTCTTTTACAATAAATACGGAAAATAGATACGGAAGTCGTCCTTTTGAAGGCTGCCAATAAGAGCCTACGGCTCTTATTGGCACTCAAAAATTTGTGTATAAATCGTAACATTTTGAATTTCGACTTCCGTGTTTAGCGAATTGAACGAAGTCTTCCGTACTTTTATGCTTTCAAACAACTTCTTTCAACTCATCCAACAGCCCTCTTAACTGATTTAAAGATTTTCCATAAAATTTATTTATCCACCAATTTGTCGCCCAATACATGTAAGCGGAGCTACCAAGGATTATGAAAGAGAAAATGAGCCAATTTTGATTTAGGATGGTCATTATGTCTAAATCTTGAGGGATAAATAAACTTACCCAAAGATGAGTAAATAAAATTATGATGAAAGGCGTAACTGCCACATTTAGTGTTTTGTAGGTTTCAATATTTAATTTAAATTCATAATATAATTCATAAAAACTATCTTTGGTACTGGCTGAATAGTCATGGAGTTTTTTGAAAAGCTGATAATATTTGTTACCATAAAAACCTAATACCACGAATGCAGTAAAGTATAAAATATAGAAAAATGGATAGGATTCGGGGTTGAACGTTACAGATGTATTATTATTAGAAAATAAAGCATTGCCAAATAGAATATTAAATAATTGAGGATAAAAACCAATAGATATCATCGCTGTTATTTGAGCTTTAGCCTCTTTTCTCATACTTCTTTTTATAGCATCAATCGGTTGATTAGCCTCTTTTAATATTTTTACAGTGGCAGGAACGTTCACCTCTCCTGAAGGCTCTTTTTCCCAATCTGATTTTAATTCTTCAAAATTCATATCCTTGTGATTTAATGATTTGCGTGATTTTTTCTTTGATTCTGTTCAATCTTACTCGGGTATTTCCTTCGCTAATTCCTAAATTCACTCCAATTTCTCGGTGCGATTGTCCTTCCATAAAATAGAAAATCAAGGCTTTTTCAATGGGCGATAATTGCTGGACGGCTCGATAAAAATGTTCTAATTGGCTTTCTTTAGGGTTTGGTTCGGTGTCGTCTCGGATATCCATTTCGGGTAAAATTGATTGTTTGTCAGGGCGTTTCTTTTCCTTTTTGAGATAAATAATGGCAGTGTTGACAGCTACCCGATACATCCAAGTCGAAAACTGGCTCAACTCATTAAAAGTCGGGTAGGATTTCCAGAGTTGAAAGATGATTTCTTGAATCAAATCTTCCCGATCATCTTTAGTATCCATATACACTTTGGAGACCTTGTGGAGTATGCCCTTGTGTGCGTTTAAGCGAGTTAAGAATGTACTTTCGAGTGTATCCACGTAGTTGGTTATTGGGTAATTTTGGTTTATTCATGAAGTAAGTAAAAATTCAAGTTGATTCGTTACAAATAATGTGTAATTATTTTAGAATAGAATAATTAATAATGTATTTTAGGAGATTATATTAAAAATTTACCCTAACACCATGAAAAACAATCGTTTCTCTTCCGAATCAATCGTTGCTACGATGGCAACATTCGTAGGCATTTGTGCCTTGATAGTGTCCATTATGCAGACCCATTACCAGCGTAAATATTTGCTTGCCTCCGCTTGGCCCCACCTGCAAATTGCTCCTTTTCGGGAAGAGCAAAAGGATTCTACCAAGAATGTTACCACCATTAAATTAATGAATAAAGGCATTGGTCCAGCTATTATCGAATCGGTTTCGTATCAATATAAAGGCAAAGAGTATGATCAACTTCCTAAATTAATAGAGGCAGTTGTGGGTAAGAAATATGCAGGAAGTTATAAAACCTTATCCGTTGATGAAGTGATTGCTCAAAATGAAGAATTTAATCACGTTAGTTTAATAGGTGCCAGAGAATCAAGGGTTTTTAATGAAGAAATGGGTAATATCAAAATGAAAATTGTCTATAAATCTGTTCACGATGAACACTGGGAATATGTGGTAGATTCTAATTTACCTAATGGTTCAAAGACTGATAAGTTGGACTAATTTTTCATTCAATTTTTCAGCCCAAATCCGATACGCTTCTTTGTTTAAGTGAATGCCGTCTAAGGAATATTTTTCAAGCAATTTGTTACCCTCAGAAAGTTGCTCATTCATATCAATCCAAACGATTTTATGAGCTATGCAGTAATCTTTTAATTTTGAATTTAGGCTTAAAATATTAAAATTAACATCTTGATTGTCAGCAGTATATATAATAGAATTGATAATTATTTGAATCTTTTTGGCTTGTAAAATTTCAATCATTTTTAAGTAATTCTCATACACTCGTTGCGGAGGAATACCTGCCAAAAGGTCGTTGATACCACCTTCCAAAATCACTATTTTAGGTTCAGCATTGAGTTGCCCACGTTCCAAATTCCATAAAATTTGTTGCGTAATTGCTCCACCAAATGCATCGTTTATCACATCATTTCTGCCCAATAAAACTGACCAATTTTCTTGAGCGATTCTTGAATCTCCCACCAGTAAAACTGTCGCTTTTTCGGGTGGAAATAGTCGAGCGGCAATCTTATCTCTGAACTGAAAAATAAGCATCAGTAATCCCACATTTAAGATCAGCGAAGCTATTAATATCTTTTTTTGCATAAATTTTGAGGTAAATTCATTCACCATTTACCTTTTACTTTTCACCGTATAGTAAAATCATCCGCATCAAGATAAGCAGGGAATTTAGTTCTAAAATCAGTCAAACCTTGATGGCTAAGTGATTGACTATGAATTACTTCCAATTCTTTTTGATAGAAAACAGGATTCCCTTTAAAATCAATAACGGCTGAATTTCCTGAATAATTCAAGCCCATACCATCATTTCCTACACGGTTTACGCCAATGCAATAACTCTGATTTTCAATGGCTCGTGCCTGTAAAAGCGTATCCCAAACTTGCGAACGGGCAGCGGGCCAATTGGCAACGTAAATGAGAAGGTCGTAATTCGTTGTTCGTTGTTCGATGCGACCGACGCTTCGGTTCGATGTTTGAAAATTTCCCCTTTCCTCCCTTTCTCCATTACCCCTTTCTCCATTATCCTTTCCTCCTTTCTCCTTTTCTCCTTCCTTCCTTCCTTCTTGCCTTGACCAAACTGGAAACCGCAAATCATAACAAATCAGCGGGCAAATTTTCCAACCGTTTAATTCTACAATGATACGTTCAGTTCCTCCCGTGAAAGTAAGGTGTTCATTACCCATTCTGAAAAGATGTCTTTTGTCGTATTTTTCATAACTGCCATCGGGTCGCATCCATATCAGGCGATTGAAGTATTTATCTCCTTCTTTTACAATAAAACTACCCGTAACGACAGCATTAGCCTTTTTTGCTTGTTGTCGAAGCCATTTAAAAGTCGTAAAATTCATGGGTTCGGCTACTGATTTTGCATTCATCGTAAAGCCTGTATTAAACATTTCGGGCAAAATAATTAGGTCAGTTTGAGTAGAAATAAGGGCAATTTTCTCTTCTAAATTTGCGAGATTTGCAATGGGATTTTCCCAGTATAAATCGGTTTGTATGAGTGTAACAGAAAGGTCTTGCATGATTCATTATTTTTAGTGTAAATTTAAACTAATTAATTTTAAAATAAACCTTCACAAGCGGCTTAGCGTCCCCGTTAAAATGCTTGGGAGGGTTATGAAGCCAAATTATTCGTTACATGAATATAAAAATCCTAACTCTCATTATTTTATTTTTCGGAATAGTTGCTCTGAAAAGCTCTGATTCCCCCTACCAAGACTGGAAAGTTTATGGTGGCAATAAAGAATCTAATCGCTTTTCGAGTCTTTCGCAAATTAATACTGAAAACGTAAAAAAGCTGGAAGTTGCTTGGGAATATCATTCGGGCGATGCCACCAAAACTTCTCAGATTCAGTGCAATCCTATCATCGTAGATGGCGTGATGTATGCCACTTCGCCACAAATAAAGGTCTTGGCTTTGGATGCAGCTACGGGTAAAGAGATTTGGGTATTTAATCCTTTCAAAATATTAGGCGGTGAAAATTCATGGGCAGGTACAAACCGAGGCGTAACTTACTGGCAATCGGGCAATGAGAAGCGAATTTTATTTTGTGCAGGAAGCCACTTGATATGTTTAGATGCCAAAACGGGTGAACCTGATACATCCTTTGGCGATGGCGGAAAAGTGGATATGCAAAAGGATTTGGATTATCATAAAGACAAGTTTTTGCTGGTTTCCAATACCCCAGGAATTATTTATAACGACCTGATAATCATGGGAATGCGTCTATCAGAAGGCTTGGATGCCGCCCCTGGACACGTCCGTGCGTACAATGTAAGAACGGGTAAACGGGAATGGATTTTCCACACCATCCCCCATCCTGGCGAATTTGGCTATGAAACTTGGCAAAAGGATTCTTGGAAAAAAGTGGGTGGAGCAAACTGCTGGGCAGGTATGGCTTTAGACGAAAAAAGAGGTATTGTTTTCGTTCCCACAGGTTCGGCTACTTACGATTTTTGGGGTGGATATCGCAAGGGTTCAAACCTTTTTGCCAATTGTATTTTGGCGTTAGATGCTAAAACTGGCAAACGAATTTGGCATTACCAAACCGTCCATCATGATATTTGGGATAGAGATTTACCCGCACCACCCACATTAATTACGATTACTAAAAACGGCAAAAGAATTGATGCCATTGCTCAAATCACTAAGCATGGCTATACTTTTATTTTAGAAAGAGCTACGGGCAAACCTGTTTTTCCAATCAATGAAATGCCTGTTCCGCAAACTGAATTGGCAGGCGAACAATCTTGGAAAAC
>JANPIG010000320.1:0-1244 GCA_031424875.1 Cytophagales bacterium | reverse complement strand
TTTGGAAAATCAATGCTTTTGCCAAATATGTTTTTGCCGCCCATTGTGTTGCTCTTCCTTTCTGTGATTGTATAGCTGGTAGGTTAGCAGCAGCAAAAGTAAAATCAGCTTCAATGTTGGCCCAGATATCTTTATCATTAGGAATTTTGGTTGAATTTGGGTCTGATGCTACGTATGTTTTCTCATCAATGTAAGGGACCATATTCCACATTTTCTTTGCTTCAAAATGAAAGTGTCCTCTCAAAAATCTTGCTTCTGCTACTACCTGATTCCTCTCAGCATCGGTCATGTCTTTCACATCAGGATTTTGAGATAATATAATTGCTTCGTTGCAACGAGCCACACCATCGTAAGAATGTTGCCATTTTCCTAAGAAATAAGTATTGTCGGCGAGCCAAAGATATTGCTCAATATACTCTTGTTCTGGTTGGTCACCGATGTCGGTTCCTTTCACGGCATCACCACTGGTAATTCCGCCAAAAACATAGTTAGAAATGGTTGATTGGCGACCTGTATTACCAGCCCCAACACCATCCATTAATGAGTATGCACCAATTAAGACGGCATTTACCCCATTTTTATTACTTAAAGAAGCCAAAGATGCAGCACCTTGTGGCTTTATATCGAAGAACGATTCTGAACAAGAAAACGTAATTCCGATTAATGCGATGATTAATATTTTTTTCATTTTATTTATTTGAAAATGCTTTCGGCATTCGGCTGTCAGCTTTCGGTTGGGCGACAATCGCTTTAAACCAATAGTTGATAGCCAATAGCTGAACGCTAATTATTTTGCATTAAAATTTTTTAAACAATTGATTTTAAAGGGAGTGTCGCCCAGCCGATGGCTGATTGCTGACAGCCGAAAGCAATTTAAAAACCCAATCTAATCCCTACATTATAAGATTTTGCTACTGGGAAAGCTCCTTCGTCAATACCCATATGGATGTCTTGATTATCGTTTCCTGAGTTTCTCAAATTGATGTCTGGGTCTAAGCCTTTATACTTTGTAAAAGTGAAAAGATTTTGTCCTTGGATATAAATCTGAGCTGAGCTCAACTTGATTTTTGATAAAATCGAAGAAGGGAAATTATAAGTCAATTGAACATTTTTGATACGAGTATAAGAGCCATCTTCCACAAAATAAGTTGAAATTTGCTGACTTGTTCCATCTTGTGAATTCAAACGTGGTAACAAAGCATCATCACCTGGTTTTTTCCAAGAATTATACAACATATCTTTTG
>JANPIG010000319.1:0-4651 GCA_031424875.1 Cytophagales bacterium | reverse complement strand
GGATTAAGACTATTTCAAAAATCACTTCACAATCATTCTTTTTATAAACCAGCAACCCAACTTCCAGTAGAATAAGGATTAAGACTGTTTTTATATTTTATTTTCTTTTAACCAATCTTTTAAACCAGCAACCCAACTTCCAGTAGAATAAGGATTAAGACTATTCATAAATTTGAATTATTTTAAGATATTTTCCATTGCCAGCAACCCAACTTCCAGTAGAATAAGGATTAAGACAAATATTCACTATCATTGTTCATACATGAATTATTTAACCCAGCAACCCAACTTCCAGTAGAATAAGGATTAAGACTTCCACCCTTCAGGGTTTTCTTTATAATCTCTTAAAAAATACCAGCAACCCAACTTCCAGTAGAATAAGGATTAAGACAGTAGGTGCGATAAATATGCACTCTACTTGATAAACCCCAGCAACCCAACTTCCAGTAGAATAAGGATTAAGACAAGGCGGTTAAATTGTCGTTTAGCTCTTTTTGTTTACCCAGCAACCCAACTTCCAGTAGAATAAGGATTAAGACCATTTATGAACACTATGATACGCTTCTTTCTTGCAATCCAGCAACCCAACTTCCAGTAGAATAACGATTATGAGGTGGTTCAATTTTGCTTTACACTTTTTTGCTTGATTTAATTATTAACTTTGATTCAACTGGCATTTTGATAAAACAACATTTCAAATTTATTGGGGCTTTTATAGCCAATGGAAGAATGCAATCTTTTGGGATTGTAATAAGCGTCAATATATTCAAAGAGTACACTGTTTAATTCTTCCAAATTTTCATAGCCCGACTTAGGTATTTGTATTTCTCTTTTTAAGGTACTCCATAAAGACTCAGCCATGGCATTGTCATAACATTCGGCCTTTCTGCTCATACTTTGAGTGATTTTAAAGGTCTTGTTATCAGCTTAATAACGTTGTCAGAAACATACTGACTTCCTCTATCTGAATGGATAATCAAGTCTGCTCCCACCTTAATTCCTCGCTTCAAAAGAGCCCTTTCAAGAGGTTCTCTAACCAATGATTCCCGCATATTATCATCGACTTTCCAGCCAACAATCTTTCTGGTATACAAATTAGCATGGTTCATTTTTAAGAAACAAAAACATTAAAAATAAACTGCAAACCCGTTTGCGGCAGTTCCACAGCACACAGCACGTACCAACAATATTACCCAAGGCAGGACGACTACTTAACACAGGATGTTATCATTAAATAATCAAAAAAATGGCTGATTAACTTCAGTAAAGATTGTAGCACTGCCATCTGGCCACGCCCTTAATTGGAGCCTAAGCTGGATAAAATCAAAAAACAAAAACGAAGAACTGTAGCATGGTTTCGCCACCAGAATTAGATGAAAAAATACGATGCTAAGCGAAACACATTTGTCTACTCAATGGATGTCGAAGCGTCGAACCGTGGGACGTTGATTTTAAACTTTTTTTGATACTTTTTTTGATAAAAAAAGTATTATATTCGTATAACAAAAAATAAATTCGTCTTGCGAGGAAGGGGGTAAGAATTACGCTCTTCTTCAAAAGAAATTTAGAAAAAACCTTTCATATCGCCCTCTCGCTTAAGAAAATAGGTACAATGGACCCATGTTAGTTAAATACGCATCACTACTAACTTTCTCATAATGAGATAGTTACGTTTTCAAAAAAAATACTCAATTCCTCCTTCTCTAAGTTTAAATTTGATAGTTTTTTTCTCATTTGATCCAACACTTTCATTTTATTGATAGGTCTTTGCTGTAATTTTGATAAATCGAACTCTTCCTTTTTCTTGAAAAGTGTCCATATAATTCGTGCCATTTTATTAGCAGTTGCTGTAATAGCCTTCATCGTTCCTACTTTACTTTTAATCCTATTAAAAAATATGGTTAGGGGATTATTGTCCTTCATTTTACCAACATTTAAAGCGATTCTTTTTAAGGTAACGCTCATGGAAGATTTATTTTTTTGTGAACGATTCGACTTTATTTTACCACCAGTTACTCGGTGATTTGGGGTAAGCCTTAAATAATTTGAAAAGCTTTTTGCTGATTGGAAAGAATCAATCCTATTACCGATTTCTGATAAAAACACTAAAATAGCATCTCGCCCCATGCCTGGAATTGTATCAAGATTTATTCCTTCAAATATTTGATAGGCATAGTTCTCAACTGGATATTTTGGGACGTTTCTATCAACTTTTTTCTTTGTTTTGGGACATACCAAATCGCTGTTGTTTCTTTGTGCTTCGATTTTAAGTAACTTTTCAATTTCGCTATCCAATAGATTTAACTCCTCTAACAAGTTCTGATAAATACGGTAACATTGTTTTAACTGGAATAAATCGGTTGCTTTGATATTTCCCATAAGAGCTTTGGCAATTTCTGTTTTACTTTTTTTACATCTTTTATCCGCCAGCTCCGCTAATTTAATACCATCAATTTCTCCATTGATGATAGATTCAATAATTCGCAAACTTGATTGAGAGGTTGAATGTGCCAGAGCTACATCCAGTCTTACGTTGGCATTTCTCAGTATTTTTTGTATTCGTCTAATATAATCAGATGAATTCTCTATCAGATTACGTCTCAATCTAACTAACGAACGTAATTCCATAGAAAAATTATCTGGAACAAAATACGAAGGCAACAAGCCAAGCGAGTGCAATTGTTGAATTCTAACCGCATCTTGAACATCAGACTTTTTACCTTTGTAGTTCTTAGTATTGACACCAGCAGTAACCACTACATTTAGGTCATACGCTTGTAAAATAGCAACTAATGGGCTTTCATAACCGCCCGTAGCTTCCATAGCCACGGTTTGAATATGATTATCTTTTAGGTATTTGGTAAGTTCATAAAGGTTTTCAGTATATACGCCGAACTCCTTAACATCCGTATTTTTACTATCCAAAGCAACTACATGAAATTTGCTGCCGATGTCGATACCTGCTGCATGCGGGTTAATAACTGGCATTTTTACGAAAGCCTGATTTGATTCCATGAAAATATGATTTACAGTTGAAAAAATATTATCAGAGGAACTACTTTTTAAAACTATCGGGACATTATATACGGGATAACTTACTGATACGAAATGTATTTAAGTTTCGCCAAAGTGATAGGTCGCACAAGAATTACTTCTTTGAGTAGTTAAATCTGTGTAGCATAAGGGTTAAAAACACCATATGAAAATACGATTTTTCTTCTTTTGGATCTTTCCTCCGAAGCAACTGATAATGAATCAAATTTAATCAAAAATGCCATGCGTTCTTGTGATAGGAAATTTTAAGATTTATTGTGGGTAGCATACGACGGTGTCAACCAATATTTTTTTGACGTTTTCTGATTCAGCGTTAATAAGGCTGTATTTCCTTTTTGTAAATATATTTTCATCGTAAATTCAATGCGTAATGATGGTATGAATAAAGGTGGTTTACGGAACATTGTCAGAGAATTTAAGGACAGGAACTACCCCTTTCCCCCGTTATTTTCCAACTAAAAGATTGCGCCATTAACCGCCCTTTTCAGTCGGGCTACCTGCTCAATCAAAACTTCTTCAGAGCTTGTTCATGGATAATTAACCGGCAATTATTTCCTTTCTGGATATAAGCCCATAAAAAATGTAGAAGCAGAAATCACTTCTACATTTTTCACCGGGTTTGGTTATAAGCCAATATTCAATTTAGAAGCAGCATTGGTAAAGTTTAGTTTGGCATTATTCTTATACTCAATTGCCTTCGCACTTACAGTATTAGTAATGTCAACCGTATGATTTTGGTCAATAATGACAAATTCTGATGAAATGGGTACTCGATTAATATTCCAGGTGGTAGCGTCATTCCACGCCCCATTTTTAATACTAATGACAAAAATATCTGCATTGCGTAGCACCGAGACCGTACTTGAACCACTATTCGCTATGGCCAAATCGGGCTTGACATCCCCATCCAAATCGCCAATAGCTACGGAATAAGGCTCTGAACCTGTAGTAACATCTACTTTAGTGGCAAAACTACCGCTGCTGATACTACCACTCATGGATGTGTTGCGGAAAATTGAAACGGTATTTGAATTCCTATTTCCTACGGCTAAATCGGGTTTGCCATCCCCATCCAAATCGCCTATAGCCACTGAAAAAGGCTCTGAACCCGTGGTAAAATCCACTTTAGGGGCAAAACTACCGCTATTGATACTACCATTAATGGACGTGTTTCGGATTACTGAGACCGTATTTGAAGTATAATTTACTATGGCCAAATCGGGCTTACCATCCCCATCCATATCGCCCATGGCTACGGAAATAGGATCTGTATTCGTGGTAAAATCTACTTTAGGGGCAAAACTACCCGTGCTAATGCTGCCACTAATAGAAGTATTGCGCAATACCGAGACCTTATTTGAACCAGCATTCACTACGGCCAAATCGGACTTACCATCTCCATCCAAATCGCCGATGGCTACGGAAGTAGGAAATGAACCCGTGGTAAAATCTACTTTGGCAGCAAAACTACCCGTGCTGATGCTACCGCTGATGGACATATTGCGGAAAATTGAGACGGTATTTAATCCACTATTCGCTACTGCCAACTCGAGCTTGCCATCCCCATCCAAATCGCCAATGGCAACTGAACAAGGAT
>JANPIG010000318.1:0-4161 GCA_031424875.1 Cytophagales bacterium | reverse complement strand
AGGTATGACATTAAAAAAACTCGGACGTATCAATGATGCACGCCTGTGTTTGGAAAAAGCTGTTGCTTGCGATCCTTTTTATTTAGATGCACTACACCAACTTGGGGTTATTCATCAAGATTTAGGAGATTTAGAAAATTTACCAGAAAATTAGATTCATGAAAATTTCAAACTTGTTTTTTTTAGGAATGTGTATCTTCACATTCCTATTTTTGTTCTCGGCAAATGCCCAAAAGAAGAAAAGAGACGATTCTTTTGTGCCTAAAAAAATCGTTTACGATAACTATATTTACGAACCTTATATTCGTACAGTTCAGTTATATCCTATGCTAAATTCTGGAAAATCTGTTCAGGCTGCCTTGAATCCTGCTGTGGTTAAATTAGAAGACAGTCAGCCACTTTTATTAGAATTTGACTGCTTGAATCCTGATTTTCAATCTTTTAGGGTAAAAATATTTCATTGCAATTCCGACTGGACTCCCTCTGTTTTGAATGAAATTGAGTATTTGCCCGAATACAATGATTTCCCGATAAATGATTATCGTAATTCTTTTGCCACTAAAATTCCTTACAATCATTTCAAATTTGAATTGCCATTAACCAAGGTTTCTGGCAACTTTATCGTGATGGTATATAAAAATCGAAATGAGGAAGATATCATGCTGACCAAAAGATTTCTGGTCTATCAAAATCGGATAAATGTAGGTGGGCGAGTAAGTTATCCAAATAATGCGCAAAGAAGATTAACTCATCAGCAAATCAATTTTGGGCTAAATTATTCAGGCTATGACATCATTGACCCAAAGCAAGATTTAAAAGTATTGATTCGCCAAAATTTTCGGGATGATAAAACTACTAAACCTTTAAAACCCTTTATGGTTGATTCTTACGCTCAGAAATTAGATTATCAATTTTTTGACAACGAAAATCAATTTGAAGGATTGAGTGAATTTAGGATGTTTGATGGACGAAGTACTCAACAAAAATTGGTAAATGTCCAAAGAGTTATTCAAGGTGAAAGAGAGAGTATTTTGGAATTATATCCTGAAAAAACCCAAAATCGTTTAGCATATTTATCTAATCCAGATTTTAATGGAATGTATGTAATTGATAATTACGAAACCAATCGGGGTGAAACTGAGTCGGATTATGTGCGAGTGAGTTTTATGTTAAAATCAGATTCCTTAGAAAATAAAAAGGTTTATGTGAATGGCAGTTTCAACGACTGGAAATTAAATGAACGAAATATTATGCACTATGTACCTGAAAGTCAAGCCTATGAGATTTACCTTCAATTGAAACAGGGAGTTTATAATTACAATTATCTAACAGTTGATAGTCAAGGGAATAAATCAGAAACCGATTTTGAAGGCACTCATTCACAAACTGAAAATGCTTACGAGATATTGATTTATCATCGCCCTATCGGTGCCAGAGCCGATGCGTTGGTGGGGTATTCGTTGGTAAAATAGGGATGTAGCGGTTGGGAATTGAAGAGGTTAGTAAAAGTAAGTCACATTTTGCTCTCAAAAATATATCGGTTTCAACTCTCTGTCCTGCCTATTTTTTCTTTGTGGTTGCAAATTTGTTAATGTTTCGTTAAAGGCACAATGATAAAACAAGAAGTTTTTGTAAATTTCGTTCAATATCTGTTAACTAAAATTAATTAAAATGAAAAAATATCTCGGGTTCCTTATTTTAGCTATTACACTTCAAAGTTGTATGCTTGGTCGTTATCCGCAAGGTTCGGGCGGATATGAAGATAAATCGGGCGGAGGTTCTCAAAATCCTAACGGCAATGACCGTCCACAAAATTATCCTCAGCAAACTCCTCAACCAACTAATTATCCAAATGACCCTCAATCACGTTCAGGACGTTCAGCGGATAAAGATTTAGTAGTTGGAAATATTCGTTTGACTGAGCAATACACAATTCTTTATTTGACATTTACCAACAGGAAACAAGCGGGTGAATATCAAGATAGAGCCACAGGCAAAACCGTTTATGATGATGGAACTCAAGATGTTGCATTTCAACAGAGTGCAATTTTAATTGCTGCTAATGGAGCAAGAACTTTTAAAGCTGTTAAAACAGAAAATATTCCTTTTTTAGGGGATAGCCAAGCGAGGAATTTGCCTAAGTATGGAAGACGTTTAAAGTCAGGTGAGTCCCTAAATTTTGTAGCTTACTTTGAAAGATTAGATAAAGGTTTAGAAAACTTTGATTTAAACGAGTGTAATTCTGATAATTATGTTTGTTGGAATGCTTATGATTTATACGTGAGAAATCCAGCTGATAATATCCCTACACCCACACAAACGCCTCCTACTACAGAAACACCTACAAAAGCCCGTACAAAAACTGGCAAAGTAGGCGAAGTAGATAATACGCCTCCTCCTGCTCCCGTTGTTACAAATGTTAATGTGGGTGGTGTAGTTCGTGATGTAAAAACGAATCGCCCCATCAGTGCGACCATTGATTATAAATTATCAAGTTCAAAACAAGTGATTGATTCTGTGCAAAGTTTTTCAAGCACTGGACTTTATCGTATGAATTTACCAAAAGGGCAGGTTTATACATTAACTACTTCGGCAAGGGGTTATTTATCATCAAATGATGTGCTTGATTTGAGCAGAACCTCTGGCGGTCAGAAGGTTACGAAGGATATTTATTTAACCCCCATTGCCGTTGGAGATAAAATTGTTTTGAAAAATATCTATTTTGAAGTATCAAAATCAGATTTACTACCTGCGTCGTATGCGGAATTAAATAAATTAGTTTCTATGATGCAGGATAATCCAATGATGGTTATTCGATTAGAAGGACATACCGACGTAGTAGGTGATCCAGAAGCTAACCTTGAACTCTCTCAAGATCGTGTGGATGCCTGTCAATCCTATTTGGTAAAGCAGGGAATTCAATCTGCTCGTATAGAAGCGAAAGGATTTGGAGACACTCGCCCTATCGTAAAAAAAGGAACTGATGAAGAGAGAAAGGTAAACCGTAGGGTTGAATTTGTGGTGTTGAAACTGTAATTTTCCATATTCGTGATTTGATGTTCGGTATGTACCCGAATACTGAACATTAAACAACTATTTTCTCCAGAACCTCCAACCCTTCCGTTCTGTTTTTTCATAAAAACATGCATTTGGAAGAGTTGGAGGTTTTCTAAAAATAGGCACTGACAAGCCAAAGTAAATATCAGTACTTCTTGGATGATTAATATTCAATAAGCTTCCCAAATTATCCGTCCCCAAAAACAAAGGTCCCATTCTTCCAGCTATGCCAAAACTAAAAGCATTATAATTATTAAAAAGGACAAAGGGCATTGCCACCTCAAACCATTTTCCTTCCCAACGTGGCGTAACTGACAATGATGAGGGCATTTTCATACTCATTGATTCACTTCCTCTAAGTCCTTGCACCCATAAACTGTTCACATAAAACTTATCTCGTATATGGTAGTCTAAGTTTATTTGAAATGAACTTGGCAATCCCGTACTGAAATTATTTTGACTATTCAAATCATCTAATCCAATCGTTTGGTTGATTCTTTGAAAAGCGTCATCTAATCCATTTATCATACTCACATCACTCGAATTAAAGGTTTTATTACTTACGTCAACTTTCCAATTACGTGTATAATTGGGATTATTGTAATTGATTCCTCCAATATCTAAAAGAGATACTCCAATCCTAAATTCATATTTGTTTTTGGAAGGATCAAGTTTAGCGACTCCTTTTTCACGGTAAGCATATTTACGATTGTCGGGGCGATACTCATAGACAATTCCTATATCTACACCCCATCCTGCTCCCGCAGATTGATCGCCTAAAACCCAACCTGGTGAGGCTTTTACATTTTTATAAGAATCTTCCGTAGTAAAACCATAATCAGCCTTCAGGGTATTTATTCTCAAAATTTGTTTTTTAAGATTAGGTGACAATGTCAAATCTGATGGATCATCAACTATCTCATAATCAGCCTCTTGAATATTTATATGGGAGGAATAAATCCCAACCACTCGCTTTACTGCAATGCCAACTTTTATAAAATCTTCATCATCATCTTTTAACACTTTTCCATACGAAAACCCAATTTCAGCATAGCTATTTAGGTTTAAGCTTGTACCTGATAAATTAAAAGGCTGATTTTTAAG
>JANPIG010000317.1:0-10890 GCA_031424875.1 Cytophagales bacterium | reverse complement strand
TTCCTAATTTTGCAAACCTAGTCGTTTAATATCTTCATTTAATCCTGATTGTCTATTTCGACTTCTTTTAACATTTGTATTGCCAAAGCGATACGTGAAATTAAGTTTTATGAATCTGGTTTCATCTTTTCTTCGTGCAGATAAATCAAGATTTGAAAATTTAACATCCCAACCTCCTCTATATCCGTTAAAAATATCTGTAATAGATAGTTTTAAACTTCCTTTACCATTTAAAATACTTTTTGAAATACCTGTTTCAAAATGTAGGAATCCTTTGACTGCATACATACCATATAGTCCATCAGATTTATAATAACCTGCTAATTCTGCATTATAGCCTTTACCAATAAGAAAAGTATTGATGGAATAAAAGGCGTAATATGGAGTCTGATATTGATATGTAGCATTAGCATAATTACCTTTCATTTTTTGATAATATATTCCTAATGAATTATTGGTTTGCCACCACTTCACAGGACTTTTGATGTAGTCAGCATAGAAATAGTAATCTTCTCCAAAACCAAAGTTTTCATATACATAAGCTAAAATTTGACCTTCTTGACGGGGTAAATAACTAATCATACCATCATTAATGTTTACTCCAACACCTACAAAAAACTCATCTTTAAAGCTATAAGTAAGGTCAATATTGTGATAAAGGGTGGGTTTTAAGTTAGGGTTACCCTTGGACAAATTATAGTTATCGTAATACGCCAAAAAAGGATTAAACTGATTATAACTTGGACGACCAATACTTTTTTGATAACTTATTTTAGCTTCATGATCTTTTCCATATTTCCTTTGTAAGGTAATATTTGGAAATAACTGAAAATAATTTTGAGTAAACAGTTCTTGCTTTGTAATAGAATTACCTTCTATTGCAGTGTGTTCGCCACGTAAACCCACTATTAAATTTATATCACTAAACTTAGTTTTATAGTTCACATATAGTGCATTTACGTTTTCTCTAAATTTAAACAAGTTAGTTCGACTTAAATCTGTTTGCCAAGTATCATTTTGGGGTGTTTCAAAACGGGTATCATTAAGTAACCAAGTTATTCTGGATTTTGCTCCCATTGATAATTCACGTCCTTCACTAATAGGATTTACGTAATCTATATTTGCTGATGCTATTTCTACCTTCAAAGGTAAATTATTTCTAAAATATGAATACGAGCTATTAGGAATGTTAGAATAAGAGCGTTTAATTTCAAATGATTCTATTGTTTTATTATCATTATTAAGATAATCAACATCAATTTTAAATGTTCTGCCTGTTGAATCTATCTTTTTAAAGTAATTTAGATTAATTGTACCATTATTCCATTGTACATCTTTTACCATGAAGGAATTTAATGATGAGTCAGAAGTGGTTTTAGGAGTATTAATGAAATCAATATTAACATTTCTATTTGCAGGAGCTTGATTATTAAAACCTGTTATAAGTACCCCAAATGTACTTTTTGCATTAATTTGATAATCTATTCCCAAACGTAGGTTGTTATTAAAGCGATGAGTATTAAGTATATTTGATTCGTTGAATAGTGTCTTTTCTCTAAAACTTTTTGTGTTGATGATTACGTATTGCTGGTTATCTACTCTGTTATAACTTCCAAATAAATTAAGTTTCTCACCTCTATAATTCAAGTCAATGCCTGTGGTATAACGATATTTCTCACCCGCTCCGATACTAGCATTAATATTTCCATTTGTTCCCCACGATTTACCTTTAATTGTTTTAATATTTACTACGCCCGCTCCTCTGCCCTCCGCTTCATATTTTGCCGATGGATTTGTTATAATTTCAATCTTATCAATTGAACCCGAAGGCATACTTTCTAATAATTTTCCTATATCTTCTGCTGATAGATTTATCAATTTCCCATCAATCATTACTTGTGTTCCAGTGCGTCCTCTAAACATCAATAATCCATTATTTCCAATTGACATACCAGGAACTCTACGAAGTAAATCTGTTGCAAATCCTCCTGCCCCTGTAATACTTTCGGACACATTTAATACCATCTTATCTATTGATTGCTCTATAAAAGGCTTTTTCCCCACCACTTTTACTTCTGAAAGATTAATCTGAGTTAGAATTAATTTTACAGGTTCTAATACTATTTCTGATTTATTAAGTAAAAAGGTTTTTGTATATGATTGATAGCCAACATATTGAATTTTTAAATTATATTGTCCAAAATTGATTTTCTTAAATAGAAATGTCCCATTTTTAGTAGTTTGAAGTCCCATAATATGCTTTCCATCTTGCTGAACAATTACTGTGGCAAAAGGCATTTCCCCTTTTGTTAGTGAATCAGTAACTAATCCCATAATTTGCCCAGTTTCAATATTTTGAGCTTTAAGAATAATATTATCCTTAAAGAAAAAAAGCAAGACAATTACTAACAATTTTATTTTCATTACCCTAAATTTGTTTTAAATTATTTATAAAATTAATAGCTGATAACTGATGACAAAATTGTAATGTATCTATTTATTAAGCAAAAACGATTGACCAATTAGCCGATTGTCGGTACGAATTTATGCTCACGGCTGACGTACGAAAATATAATATGATGAAAAGTGTATCAATTTTAGAAAAAATAGAAAAAAATAAAAAAGAAATAGGTATACATATCGGGGTATGGTTTATTTATTATCTGTTCAATTTAATCTGGTACGCAAAAGAAATAAGTACAATTGAATTTTTTGATTTTTTTTTGACTCTAATTTTATGGTCAGCTACTTTTTACTCTTACCATTTGTATATCTATCCCTTGTTTTTGTTCAAAAAAAGTTGGTATTTATTAATTCTCATTATCGTAGTTTTATTTCCTCTGTACGCATTAGGTGCTTGGTCTGAGGAAAATTTCATAGCATTTTTAAGGAATCAACCTTTAAGTGTACCATTTAAAAATATTATCAAATTCGGTTCAGCTTGGTATGTCAATTTTGTTATAATTGCTCTTGGTTATCACTTTTATGGGGAATCAATAAAACAAAAACAAAAAACCCTAATCGAAGAACAAAAAAGACTATTGATTGAAACGGAATTACAAGCAACCCAACTAAAACTAAAAGACGCAGAATTAGAAAACCTAAAAGCTCAACTAAATCCTCATTTTTTGTTTAATGTTCTGTGGTACATTATTGTCTTAATTCAAGAAACGGGTGATAAAAAAGCCCTTAAAGCCGTACAGATACTTAGCGAAATGATGCGGTATTCTATGGAAAAACGTGGGGCAGGGGAGTTAGTTCTTTTAACAGAAGAATTACAATATGCTAAAAACTTTATAGATTTGCAAATACTAAGAACCCCTGCCATAAAATTAGATTATCAGGTAGAGGAGAAAAATATTGAAGGCATCAAAATATTACCATTCGTCTTAATTTCGTTCATAGAAAATGCCGTAAAGCACGGTAAATTAAATGAAGAAGAAAACCCTTTGATGATACATTTAAAAGTAGAGCGAAACAAAAATATTACGTTTTTCGTTAAAAATAAAATCTCAGCAATGGGTCAGGAATGGTCGAGTGGAATAGGTTTAGAAAACGTAAAAAGTCGCTTACAGCGTGCCTACGAGCATAAACATAGCTTATTAATAGAAAATGACGGTACTTTTTATACCACAAAACTAACCATTGAAACATAAAAATTTGCTTATAAATATGATAAATGTTCTAATTGTTGATGATGAACAATTTAGTGTTGATGCCATCAAAAACTATGCTCTTCGTATTCCTTTTTTAAACGTGGTGCTTGCCACTACTTCTTCCATCGAAGCCTCCATAGCGGTTCAAAAACAAGACATTGATTTAGTATTTTCAGATATTCACATGCCCGAACTTTCTGGCTTAGAGTTAGTCCGACTAATTCAGGGGAAAAGTAAAGTAATCTTTGCAACTGCCTACTCTGATTACGCCCTAGAAGGTTATAAAAATGATGTGATTGATTACTTGGTAAAACCGATATATTTTGAAGATTTTTTACGAGCTGCTCAAAAAGCAGACAAACAAATTGAATTAGAAAAGAGTGCTCTTAATCAAAATGAAAACAAGAATATTTCACAAGGTTTCGTATTCGTGAAAGCAGAAATAAAAGGTAAATTTCTCAAAGTGAATTTCGATGATATTCTGTATATTGAAGGCACGGGCAACTACGTTACGATTTGGAACAATAACAAAGAAAAAATATTAACCCAACTGACTTTCAAGTATTTAGAGGATTTATTGCCCAAAAATCAATTTATGAGAGTACACAAATCTTATATGATTTCAGTCAAACATATCTCTGGTTTTGATGGGGTATCCGTTTTTTTAAATGGTCTAACCGTTCCTGTAGGTGTTACTTACCGAGAGAGTATTTCACAGTATGTTGATGAGAAAGTAGCGTAGTAACTCTACCATAAAAAAGCAGGGTCATAAGAATCAAAAATTCCTACAACCCTTTATCATATATTTTCAAGTAGTAATGCATTAAGCCTTAACTCCTGATTTTAGCTTTTTTTTTCCTTTTTAGCCTTCTTCGGAGCCAACGAATTTATCCAACCCGCAATTTTCATGGCATCTTCTTTTGGCAATTTCAAAGCTGCCATTGGTGGATAACCAGGCCAATGCGAAGGTACTGGAGCCGCAATCAACTCAACGATTTTTTCGTCTTTATATCTTTTCTTCGCTACATCAATATAGGCTGGTCCTACTAATCTTGTATCTACTTTATGACAAGCTGTACAAGTATATTTGGTCATCAATGGCTTGATGTCGTCTGGAAAATCTTGTGCTTGAGCGTTCATCGCAAATCCTGCGAGCAACATTGAACTAAATAATACTTTTTTCATGGTTACAAAAAAAAGGGATGGATTAAAAATTTACGGATTAAAATATAAATGCAAATTATAGATTAAACTCAAAAGGCTATCTACTTGTTTACAAAGCATTTAACAATATTTTCTACTCATTAACGAGGGCTTCAAATACTTATTTCAACGTCTCTTGTTAATGTTTTGTTAATGTGCCGCACGGTAGGCATCAATGGATTCACGAACACTTCCATTCTCTTCTAAAAGTGCTTCGGCTTCTTCTCTTTTAATGCCCAATTCTTTCATCACCATATTCTCTGCACGGACAATTAACTTCTTGTTACTCAATTGCATATCTACCATTCTGTTTCCTCTCACACGTCCCAATTGTATCATCACGGAGGTAGAAATCATGTTCAAAATCAACTTCTGAGCCGTCCCTGCCTTCATGCGAGTACTGCCCGTAACGAACTCTGGACCCACAATTGCCTCAATCGGATATTCAGCTTCTTGTGAGATTTCACTGTTTGGATTACAAGAAATAGCACCTGTCAAAATGCCATTTTCTCGTGCTTTCCGTAAGCCCCCTATTACATAAGGAGTACGCCCAGAGGCAGCAATGCCTATAATGGTATCTAATTCATTAACATCATACGCTAATAAATCATGCCAAGCTTGTTCGATATTGTCTTCGGCATTTTCTACAGCTTTTCTGATAGCCCCATCTCCTCCTGCAATCAAACCTACGACCATGTCAAAAGGTACTCCAAAAGTTGGCGGACATTCAGAAGCATCCACCACGCCCAAACGTCCACTTGTTCCTGCACCAATATAAAACAGCCGTCCACCTTCTTTCATTCTTGGAACTATCTGATTTACAAGGGCTTCAATCTGTGGAATCGCCTTCTCAACGGCATTGGGTACCGTTTTATCTTCGTTATTTATTCCTTTTAAAATCTCACTGACCGACATCCTATCCAGATTATCATAATGAG
The DNA here is from genome assembly GCA_031424875.1 of Cytophagales bacterium. Taxonomy (GTDB): domain Bacteria; phylum Bacteroidota; class Bacteroidia; order Cytophagales; family Spirosomataceae; genus Arcicella. Next base: position 5,093 of record JANPIG010000317.1, on the reverse strand, counting down.
ATGTTTCTTCAGTTGTAAGGTTTTCTAAATTAATTTCGGTCATAAAATCGTTTTGTCGATGTTTGTAAAGTAGTCAATAAAGTACAAATTCATCTACTTTCTGTTACAAAGGTATGGATTTTTGAATAAAAATTAAGCGAAATTTATGAGTTTCAAACGGAAGCCTTCGGTCAATCCGAAGGCTTCCGTAAAACACGCATTTAAAGTTTAAAATTTGGTATTAATTCATCATTAACTTATAATATCTCACAAAATCAGTAGAATTCTCTACATCAAACGTAATCTCTGAATCAGTTCGTTTGAATGTGATTTTTTTGCCTTTTTCGTCAGTAATATTATTGATTTTCTGATTGTTATTTTTCAAAACCACTTTCTGGATTGAATTATCCAACACAAACAGATTGATTTCTTTGCCTTTGAGCGTACTGGTAAATTTATTCTCCTCTACAAAAGGTCCGCCTTTCGTGCCATAAATGGCATTTGAATGGCTTTTTATCCAAACTCCTGCTTTTGAAATTACATCAATGGCGGCTTGTTCAAAAGAACCGTCGGGACGTGGACCAATGTTGATGAGGTAATTTCCGCCATCGCCAATGGTTTTTAATAAGTCTATGACCACTTCTTGGCTTGATAGAAATTTAAAATTTTGTTTCCACGACCACTGAGATTTGTCCAACGTTACCCACGCTTGCCACGGATAAGGAGATTTACCTAACATCCCAATTTGTTCATTGGGGTCAGTAAGCAAGTTAGTGGTCAATCGTTCTCTTTCTTCAAAATCTCCTGCAAATACATCCGCTCGCCAAGGGTTTTTGTTCGGAAACCGAGGAGCAGAATATCTACCTTTATCAGTACGATTATTTACCAGAATATCGTCCTTTAACTTCCTGATATACAAATACATATCACTCCCTACGTTGTGTGTCCAAGTGCTGTCCCAATCTCCATCAAACTGGATAATTTTAGAATTATATTTGTTAATTAATTCGCTTACTTGGTTTTTGGCATAAATTAAATAACGGTTGTAATTGGGAGTATCTTTGAAGGTCGGGAATACTTTGCCTGGTCCCCCGTGTCCATAAGGCTGATAGTCGGGATGAAACCAGTCTAAGGTGGAATAATAAGTACCAAAAGTGATATTTTTTCGCTGACAGGATTCACTTATTTCTTTCAAATAATCTCTTTTAAAGGGTGTGTTAGCAATATCGTATTCAGAAAAATCAGAATGCCACATGGCAAAACCATCGTGATGTTTGGTGGTTACTATCATATATTTTGCTCCAAAAGCATCAATAATTCTTGCCCATTCGTCAGCATTGAATTTAGTAGGATTGAAATCTTTATAAAAGGCATCGTATTCGGGTTGGGGCGTTTCTTTGCCCCTCGACCAGCTTATTTCTTGCCCCGCTTTGGCATTGGGGCTCCAATGAATACTCACGCCCAAACGCATATCTTGGAATTTTTTAATCGCCTTTTCGTTAGTGTAAATCCTTGGATTTAACTCACCTCCGCCAATTTTTTGAGCGATTGCTAAGGGGCAAATCAAAAGAAAGAACAAGATTTTTTTCATATAAGATATTGTATTTTCCATATATCAAAGCAATATTTTTACCTTAAATACTATGCATAAACGTGATAATTTTCAAGAGTACAATTTTTTAAAAAAATACTATTTGCAATAGTAGATTTTTAAGCCATTCTTACAAAAATCTACTATATTTGCCATAATCATCAAATTTAAAATTTAAAAACTCTTATGCTCAAAAAAATACTATTTTGCTTGATTTTTCTGTTGCTAAACTGGGGATTTTCCTTTGCTCAAGATCGCCAAATTACTGGAAAAGTCATCGACCAAACCGACAGTAATCCCATTGCGGGAGCTTCGGTAAAAGTGAAAGGGACTACCAAAGGCACGGTTACGGATGCCAACGGAAACTTTAAAATCAATGTAAATGACAAAGCCGTTTTGGTTTTCACATCGTTGGGTTTTGATTCGCAAGAAAAAACAATTTCTACAGCTACTGACCTGACTATCAGTATGGTAAGTTCTTCAACAAACCTTACTGAGGTGGCAGTAGTAGGTTATGGTACGCAGAAAAAAGCTAATCTGACGGGTTCAGTTTCCACGCTCAACAATGAGACTTTGGCAAAACGTCAGGTGGCATCTTCCACCAATTTATTACAGGGTTTGGCTTCGGGTCTGACGGTTTCTCAACAATCGGGAAAACCAGGAGGCGACGGGGCAACTATTAATATTAGAGGTATCGGTTCGGTTTCGGCAAGCACTACGCCCTTGATTTTGGTGGATAATGTTGAGATGAGTCTGGATGCTATTGATGTCAATAATATTGAAAGCATTTCGGTTTTAAAAGATGCTGCTTCGACCGCCATTTTTGGCTCTCGGGCTGCCAATGGTGTTATTTTGGTGAAAACCAAACGAGGAGCTGACGGCACAACCATTGGCTACAATAGTTTTGTGTCTTGGCAAGATGCTACCAATCTTCCCCAACGCCTCACGGCCATCGAACACATGGAATTGTACAATCAGGCTTTGGTAAATTCGGGCAAAGCGAAGGCTTTTTCTGACCAACTAATTGCCGATTATAAAAGTAATCCTGCCGATAATTTTAACTATTTTGATACCGATTGGAAAAAGGGTGTTCTGACCAATTCAGGCTTGATGAACAACCATAATGTTACGGTAAGTTCGGGTACGGAAAAAATGAAAATATTCGCTTCGGCAACCTATCTCAATCAAAAGGGCTTAACGGCTAATACCGACTTTACGAAGTACGATTTAAGGATAAACTCGGATATAAAATTGTCTTCTAAGTTGAGTCTTTCGACAGATGTAGTTTATAATAAATCTCTCACCAATTACCCTGGTGGAGCAAGCCCCGAATTTATCATCCGTCAAATGTTGGGATTACCAGCCATTGGTGCAGGCAAATACGGCGATGGACAATATGGTACTGCCGCCCAAAGTAATAACCGAAATCCTATTGCACTGGCAGAGGCAAGTGGTTATAGCCGATTCGACCGCCCAACCACTATTTTGACGGGAACACTGAACTACAATCCTTTCAAAAATTTGGCAATTATGGGTATGGTTTCTACTAATGGTTTTATTACACATCAGAAAAGATTTTATCAAAACTACAAAGTCTATACCCCTGATTATGTAAGTAAGCAATTGGTTTTGAATAGTTTATATCCAGGACAAAATCAATTGAGCGAATCCTATTCGGAAGGAAGAATCAATAATTATCTATTCCAAACTACTTATTCATTAGTAGAAGGAAAAAGTGATTTCAAGATTTTGGGCGGGTTTCAAGCCAACGATTTTTCGTATAATAACTTTGGAGCCTCACGCACAACTTTCCCAGGCGACCAAGCATATTTAGATTTAGGAACCGAAAATCTTAATAACAATGGTGGTGCTTCTGAAAATGCTTTGGCTTCATTTTTTGGCAGAATTAATTACGTTTATGATAACAAATATCTCTTAGAAATCAATGGTCGTTACGATGGTGCTTCTCGTTTTTCGCAGGTTTTGGGTAAACAATGGGGCTTTTTTCCATCAGCATCCGTAGGGTGGATTTTGAGCGAAGAAGGCTTTTTCAGTGGTGCAAAATCTGCCGTTAATTATGCTAAAATCAGAGCCTCTTATGGTTTATTAGGGAATCAAAACATCGGTAATTTTTATCCTTTTGCAGGAACATTTAGCTCAGGACAAGACTATTATTTCAATAATAATTTCGTAACAGGATTAGCCATTACCCAAGCATCTAACAGCAGTATCTCTTGGGAAAAATCAGCTCAGTTTGATGTGGGCGTAGATTTAGCTTTGCTCAATAATAAATTGACCATCACTGCCGACTACTACCAACGCAAGATTTCAGACCTTTTATTGACTCGCCCCATTCCTAATTACGTAGGACAATCTTCGCCCTTCATCAATGCGGGTTCAATGACCAACACGGGCTGGGAGTTTTTGGCAACTTACAAAAATAAAGTGGGTGCTTTCAAATACGAAATCACAGGTATTATTTCGGATGTGGTCAATAATGTGGACGATTTGGGTGGACAAGATATTGTAAGTGGTTTGAATATTTCAAGAGTGGGTAATCCACTTCGTTCGTATTACGGATACATTGCCGAGGGACTTTTTCAAGCAAATGATGTGATTCCAAAAGTTGCTCCTACTACCTATGATGCAGCGGCAGTTCCTTTTCACTTCGCCAATACCACTGCGGGAGATATTCGCTACAAAGACGTAAGCGGAGCAAACGGTGTTCCCGATGGCAAAATTGACCAAAATGACCGTGTGCTTTTGGGTAATAATTTTCCAAGATATGAGTATAGCCTCAACGCCAATTTAGCTTGGAAAGGTATTGATTTAGGTTTGTTTTTCCAAGGAGTCGGCAAGCGTGACAATTACATAAGTGGCACGGGTGCATGGGCATTTTTTGCGGCTGATTTCATTCCAACGGCATTTTCGTATCACAAAGATTCATGGAGACCCGATAATCCAAATGCTTCTTATCCACGTTTGACGGACGGAATTAATAACAACCAAGTCAATTCAAGTTATTGGGTTCGAGACGGTTCTTACCTCCGTTTGAAAAACGTAACCTTGGGCTACACGCTTCCAAAAGGCATCAATGAAAGTTTAGGTTTGAAGTCGTTACGCATCTATATAAGCGGACAGAATCTTTTGACCAAGAGCAATTATTTCCCAGGTTTCGACCCCGAAAGCAACAACAATAACGGAGAGTTTTATCCCGTTATGAAAACCTATACGGTGGGGCTAAATGTGAAATTTTAAAGAATTTTCAATGCTCAATAATCAATGTACAATTTTCAAGTAAAAATAACAACTTGCAGATAGCATTTGAGCTTCTTTTCCTTGAACATTGAACACAGCATCGGCTGCCGTTTAAATTGAGTATTGATAATTAATCGTTTGTGAAAAAACTTATAAATCACAAAAAACATCAAAATGAAAAAAATATTTTTAACCATATCTCTCTTAGGAATATTAGCGAGTAGTTGCGACAGCTACCTCGACAAACAGCCTTTAGACACCCCTT
>JANPIG010000316.1:0-2646 GCA_031424875.1 Cytophagales bacterium | reverse complement strand
CGGTTATGAAGGACAAGGACCTGAACATTCAAACGCTCGTCCAGAAAGATTTTTACAATTAGCGGCTGAAGAAAATATTATTGTTACTAATTTGACGACTCCTGCCAATATTTTCCATGCTTTACGTCGTCAACTTAAATGGGAATTTAGAAAGCCATTGGTGGTGATGTCGCCAAAGTCATTGTTCCGTAATCCAAAAGTAATGTCGCCCATTTCTGAATTCATAGATGGTACATTTCAAGAGGTTTACGGAGATACATTTGTAGATGCCAAGCAAGCGAAAAAGGTATTGCTTTGTACTGGAAAAGTATATTATGATTTATTGGAAAGACAAGAGAAAGACAATCGCAAGGACGTAGCTATTGTAAGAGTAGAACAATTACATCCTTTCCCCGCCACAAAAGTAAATGCCGAATTGGCTAAATATCCAAAGGCAAAAGTTTATTGGGTACAAGAAGAACCTGAGAATATGGGCTATTGGTCATTTATAATCAGAGAATTTGGTTGGAAACCATTTGAAGGTTTAGTAGCTCGTAAAAAATCAGCTTCACCAGCTACTGGATATTTGAAAGTACATAATGTGGAACAAGCGGAATTGATGGATAGAGCTTTTGCGTAAAGTTTAAAGCGTTTTTAATAATTGAAAATATGTCAATAGAACGTATCAATAATGAATTTTTAATTAAAATACCTTCATCGGTAGATATGGGTATTTTGCAACAGTTTCTGGATTATGTTCGTGTTAAGACAATTGCTTCTCAAAGCACTGCATCAGACGAAGATATTTTGCAAATTGCTAACGACATAAATAGGAATTGGTGGATTGAGAATAAATAACATTTTATTCCATGAAAGTAGTTATTGATACAAGTGTTATAATGAGTGCTTTGATGAGTTCAAAAGGGCGAGTAGCAGATGTTTTAATGAATCCGACGAATGATTTTGAAAAATATTCATGCTACTTTATGCAAGTTGAAATTTTCAAACACAAGCAGAGAATTCTTAAACATTCAAAATTAGAAGAATCGGAATTATTAGAAGTTGTTTATTTGACTTTGAAAAAATTAAGTTTGGTAAATGAAAATCAAATAAGTTCGGAGAATTGGCAGATTGCTGATGAATTGACTAAAGATGTTGATAGTAAAGACGTTGCTTTTGTAGCTTTATGACTTCAACTTGACGCAACGCTGTGGACACTTGACCAAAAATTACAAGAACATCTTATTGACAAAGGGTTTACGAATGTGGTAAATACTTATGAATTAGAACAGTTATTTCACAGTAGATAATTTTATTAAAAAAAATACATTACAAAGGATAAAAACAATCCAACATTGAGATATGGCAATTGAAATGAAAGTTCCGCCCGTAGGCGAATCAATAACCGAAGTAACCATCGCTGCATGGAATAAAAAGGATGGCGATGTAGTAAAAATGGATGAAGTTTTGTGTGAATTAGAATCAGACAAAGCTACTTTTGAACTCCCCGCTGAGGCAGAAGGAGTTTTGAAAATCGTTGCCAAAGAAGGAGAAACATTAGCCATTGGAGCTGTTATTTGTACAATTGAAACAGACGGTAAGTCCACCAGTCAGCCATCGGCAGAAAACAACAAGTCAGTTGATACCGCACCCGTAGCACCAGTTGCTGCACCAGCACCTTCTCCTGCACCTGCCGAAAGCCCAAAGCCAACAGCCGAAAGCCAAAAAGTTATTGAAATAAAAATTCCAGCCGTTGGCGAGTCAATTACGGAAGTAACCGTTTCGGTTTGGAGTAAAAAAGAGGGCGATTCTGTGAAAATGGATGAGGTTTTGTGTGAATTAGAATCAGATAAAGCCACTTTTGAACTTCCCGCAGAAGCCGCAGGAACTTTACATATCGTTGCCCAAGAAGGTACAGTTTTGGCTATTGGTGCAGTGGTTGCAACAATTACAGTTGGAGTAGGTGCGAGTAACTCAGCCCCACAGCCCGTTGCAACACCAGCACCTTCAACAGCCCAATCTACAGCAACACCGTTGCAATCAGATAGTTACGCTTCTGGACATGCTTCACCAGCTGCCGCTAAAATTCTTTCTGAAAAAGGAATTGAAACTGGAACAGTTCAAGGTACAGGTGTAGATGGGCGTATCACGAAAGAAGACGCACAGTCAGCTAATAAACCTGTTGCAGTTCCAATGCCAGCTCCTGTTGCACCATCAACAGAGGCTAAGCCAGCCCCAAGCTCTCCACAAGTTGCTCAAACTTCAGGACGTTCTCAGCGTAGAGAAAAAATGACTTCTTTGCGTAAGACAGTAGCTCGTAGATTGGTAGCGGTGAAAAATGAGACGGCTATGCTAACTACTTTTAACGAAGTAGATATGAAGCCCATCATGGATTTGCGTGGAAAATATAAAGATAAATTTTAAGAAAAACATGGTGTGGGCTTAGGATTTATGTCCTTCTTTACCAAAGCTGTTTGTGTTGCCTTGAAAGAATTCCCAGCCGTGAATGCTTCAATCGATGGTGAAGAGATTGTATTCAATGATTATTGTGATGTGTCCATTGCAGTATCCGCTCCGAAAGGATTAGTAGTGCCTGTAATTCGTAACGCTGAAACATTGTCATTGGCAGGAATCGAATCAGAAGTGATGCGTTTGGCTTTGAAAGCA
>JANPIG010000315.1:0-1114 GCA_031424875.1 Cytophagales bacterium | reverse complement strand
TGATGCCAAGTTTGTACTAAGTCTCGGGGGTGATGGTACGCTCCTAGATGCCGTTACGCAAGTAGGCAGCCGACAGACTCCAATTTTGGGTATCAATACGGGTCGTTTGGGTTTTTTGGCAACGGTTTCACCCGATAAAATTCAGGAAAGTTTAGAAGAGGTTTTTGCAGGAAATTATTCGCTTGATGCCCGTACACTCGTTAGTATAGAATCACGGCTTAATGAAGAGCCGATAGATATTTTCAACGGATTAAATTTTGGTTTGAACGAATTAGGTATCATGAAAACGGATACTTCTTCGATGATTGTCGTAAAGGCATATTTGGATGGGCAATTTCTCAATGCTTATTGGGCAGATGGCCTAATCATCTCAACTGCCACAGGATCAACGGGTTACAACCTTAGTGTTGGGGGTCCCTTGGTAATGCCAACTTCTGATATTTTTTTAATTGCCCCCATGAGTCCCCATAATTTGAATGTGAGACCTTTAGTAATTTCTACTGATTCGACCCTTGATTTTGAAATAGAAAGTAGGAGTAATAACTGCTTGATTTCCTTAGATGCTCGCTCGAAAGTGGTAGATAGCAACGTGAAAATAAAAATGCACCGTGAAAAATTTGTCGCTAATATCATCAAACTTTCCGATACTAATTTTTTGAACACTTTGAGAAGTAAATTGAATTGGGGATTTGATATTAGGAATTAGTTTTATAGTTAAAAAGTTAAAGCAGTTAAAGAGTTGTATCAAACAAACAACTTTTTAACTGCTTTAACTATTTTAACTTCTTAAAAAATTACGCAACTGCAATCTCTTTAACCGCTGGCTTCAATTCTTCTTTTTTAGGAACAGCTATTTGCAATATACCGTCTGTATAGGTAGCTTCAATTTTTTCTCCATCCACATTTTTAGGTAAAGTAAAAGTGCGTTGGAATGAAGTATAATTGAATTCCTGACGAGTATAATTCTCAGTTTTCTCTTCCTTGTTTTCTTCTTGTTTAGTTGAAATAGTCAAACGATTTTCGTGAAGACTTAATTTAAAATCTTCTTTCTTCAAGCCTGGAGCAGCTACTTCTATCTGAAAGCTTCCTTCGTTTTCTTTCACATTTACTGCTG
>JANPIG010000314.1:0-3470 GCA_031424875.1 Cytophagales bacterium | reverse complement strand
ACTCAAACAGGAGCAGCAAGTTTTACAGCTACCACTGGCTCGGTTGTAATTCCGAGTGGTAGTAACTCGGCAACTGTAACGATTACGCCTGTGGCTGATGCTGGCCTTGAACCCAACGAAACTGTAATTTTAACCATTGATACCGGTACAGGCTATGATGCTGGAAGCCCAAGCAATGCAACTGCTACAATTACGAATGATGACGTTAGTAACATCAATCCAAAAGTGGTTATAGTTGGTATAAATCACGGAAATAGTACCAATCAAGACCCTGATGGTTTTAGCTTCGCCGCTAATCAGAATTTAGTGGGTAATAGCAAAATCTATTTTACAGAGAACCTTTTCAATAATACTACGTTAGGGTTTAGTGGTACAGAAGCGGTTCTGGAATATACCGTACCACCAGCAGGTTTGGTAAAAGGACAAGTTGTCTATATTGTTGAAACTGGACCCTCCACCAATGCTTATACCATCACTTGTTCGGCAGCATCAAGTCCTAATTGTGGTTCTGTAACAAGCACTGGCGATTTTTCTTTTTTCTCAGGGGGTGAAAATTTTTATGCTTATTCCGATAATAACAATAATCCTAATGACGGAATTACCGAAATCCATTCATTATTTTATACCTTGAACAACTCAATACCGCCTACCGAAAACCCCACTACGGTTTTCCCAAATGCTGTGGTAATAACTGGTTTTGGTAGTGCTTCACCTGACCGCACTGAGTATAAATTTGCGGCAAGTGAGCGGTCAGCACCTATCAATTTAACTAATATTCAAACAACCTCTAATTATTTGATTGGACAAACCACGCAAGCATTATCGGTAATTCCATTTGCGGCTTTAAATTTATGTCCTGCCAGTATTACTACAAATCCATCAAACCCAGCAGCTTTTTGTGAGGGGGGTAATACGTCATTTACTGTTGGCGTAACAGGTAGCAATTTAACCTATCAATGGCAAGTAAATACTGGTTCAGGCTTTACAGACATAAGCAATGGCGGTATTTATAGCGGAGCAACTTCTCCCACTTTGACATTGACCAATGTGCCTTTTGCCAATAATGGATTTACTTATCAATGTGTGGTGAATGCTTGTGCAACTTCAACGGCGGCAACTTTAACGGTGAATGCAAATCCAACCGCAACCCCAAGTAGCAATACGCCAGTTTGTGTTGGAAATACTTTGAATTTAACTTCAACAGTTGCTACCAGTTATTTATGGACGGGACCGAATTCATTTTCAGGGACTACCCAGAATCCAAGTATTAGCAATGTAACAATCGTAGCAGGAGGAACTTATACATTGAGAGTTACGAATGCAAGTGGCTGTACGGGTACTGCAACAACTTCTGTAACAATTAATGCATTACCAGCGGCAACAGCCAGTAGTAGCACACCTACTATTTGTGTAGGGAATACGATTTCGCTTACGGGCGGAGGTGTTGGAACTTACTTATGGTCTGGACCAAACACCTATACTTCAACGGCTCAAAGCCCAACAATAGCAAATGCAACGGTCTTGGCATCAGGTGTTTATACGATTAGAGTGACTAATGCTAATAATTGCACGAGTACGGCAACAACTTCTGTAACAGTGAATGCTGGACCAACGGCAACAGCCAGTAGTAATTCGCCTGTATGTGCGGGTGCAACAATTAATTTAACAGGTGGGGCATCTGGCAATACTTATCTATGGACAGGACCCAATTCGTTCACTTCAACCGACCAAAGCCCAAGTATTGCAAATGCAACGACAGCCGCAACTGGAACTTATACCATCAGAGTATCGGATGGTAGTTGTACTTCAACTGCTACTACTTCGGTAACGGTGAATGCTTTACCAACGGCAACAGCGAGCAGTAATTCTCCAGTATGTATAGGAAATAACTTAAATCTCATAGGTGGAGGTGTTGGTACTTACGCATGGGCAGGCCCAAATTCATTCACTTCAACGGCACAAAGTCCAACTATTGCGAATGCAACAGCCTTAGCAACTGGCACTTATACGATTACGGTAACTAATGCTAATAATTGTACAAGCACAGCAACAACGGCAGTAACGATGAATGCAGTTCCGACTGCAACAGCCAGTAATAGTACACCAACAATTTGTGAAGGGAGTTCAATTTCGCTGATAGGTGGAGGTGGGGGGACCTACTTATGGTCTGGACCCAATGGTTATACCTCAACAGCTCAAAGTCCAACGATACTAAATGCTACTATTGTTGCTTCGGGGACATATACAGTAACAGTAACGGGGGCGGGTAATTGTACTTCAACTGCTACGACTTCCGTAACAGTTAATAATGTTCCATTTGCCTCAGCAAATAGTAATTCGCCAATATGTGCGGGAGCAACTTTAAATTTAAATAGTGGTTCAGAGGGTAATAGTTACTTATGGACGGGCCCAAATTCGTTTACTTCAACAGAGCTAAGTCCAAGTATTGCCAATGCAAGTGTTTTAGCAACAGGGACTTACACGATTACGATAACAAATACCAGCAGTTGCACAAGCACGGCAACAGTTGCAGTTACAGTAAATGCAGTGCCAACGGCAACCGCCAGTAGTAACTCGCCTGTTTGTGTAGGAAATAGTATTTCACTAACAGGTGGAGGTATTGGAACTTACTTATGGACTGGGCCAAATGGTTATTCTTCAACGGCACAAAGCCCAACGATTGCGAATGCAACGGTTTCAGCGTCAGGCACTTATACAATTACAGTAACGGGTGGAGCAAGTTGTATTTCAACGGCTACTACGGCTGTAACGGTCAATGCAAATCCAGCAGCCACGGCAAGCACCAATACTCCAGTCATTTGTGCGGGGAACAATATTGCTCTCATGGGTGGAGGGGTTGGAACGTATGCTTGGGCAGGGCCAAATGGTTATTCTTCAACGGCACAAAGTCCGACAATTAGCAATGCAACGGTTTCAGCCACTGGAACTTACACGATAACTGTGACAAATGTGAGTGGATGTACCAGTACGGCAACCGTGGCAGTAACCGTCAATGCTTTGCCAACAGCCACGGCAAGCACTAACACACCAGTTATTTGTGCAGGAAATAATATTGCTCTCACGGGTGGAGGGGTTGGAACATACGCATGGGCAGGACCAAATGGTTATTCTTCAACGGCTCAAAGTCCAACGATAAGTAATGCAAGTGTTTCAGCAACAGGGACTTATACAATAACTGTGACAAATGTGAGTGGATGTACCAGTACGGCAACGGTTGCAGTAACAGTCAATGCTTTACCAACAGCCACGGCAAGCACCAGCACCCCAGTCATTTGTGCGGGAAATAATATTGCTCTCACAGGTGGAGGCATTGGAATATACGCATGGTCTGGACCAAATGGTTATTCATCAACGGCACAAAGTCCAACGATAAGTAATGCAAGTGTTTCAGCAACAGGGACTTATACAATAACTGTGACAAATGTGAGTGGATGTACCAGTACTGCAAC
>JANPIG010000313.1:0-9736 GCA_031424875.1 Cytophagales bacterium | reverse complement strand
GCTGGTTGGCTCTGTGTTACTTTCATTTATATCCTTGCTTTGATTTTGAATTTTATAAAAAAGGAGGTCAATAAACTTGACCTCCTAAAATATTATACCAATAGAAAAACGCCCTTATGTGAAGGTAAATCTTCGGCTATTTTCCATTTTTTGTTCATCTAAATTCTATATTTTTTTATTCGAGTGCAAAGATAGGGGATAAATGATTTTTGGGCAATAGTTTTTTGTATTAATCAAAAAAGCAACAAAAAACCTTGCTCAGAATCTGAACAAGGTTTAGGTAATCAAGCATTTATATAAAATCTTTTCTGAGATATGAGCGATACGATTTTAGCCAAATATTCATAGCTTATTATTCTTTGTTCACATTAGCTCGAATCACCTTCTTATCAATCTTCCCAACCGAAGTTTTGGGGATAGCTGTGGCAAAAGTTACTGAACTTGGTATTGTCCAAGGGGTGATAAGTTGCTCATCTACAAATCGTTGCATAAAAATCTTTAAGTCGTCTTGATTCATAGATTTACCTTCTTTCAAAACAATCATGGCGTGTGGGCGTTCGCCCCATTTCACATCTGGAATACTAATCACGGCTACTTCCATCACGCAATCATGTTGCCCGATAAGGTTTTCTAAATCAATCGAACTCACCCATTCGCCACCCGTTTTGATAACATCTTTAATTCTATCGGTGATTTTCAAAGAATTATCTTCTCGCATGGTTGCTACGTCGCCCGTATGTAGCCAACCATCACACCATAATTCCTCTGATTTTTCGGGTTCGTTAAAATAGCCTTGCGTAAGCCACGGAGTGCGAGCCGTGATTTCACCAATGGTTTCTCCATCTTTGGGAGCAATCTTTTCCTCTTCATCCAACAAACGTATATCTACAAAAATTGCGGGTGTTCCCGAACGTGTACGGGCTTCTACTTGGAAATCAATATCTGGATTAATTTTATCATTCGGACTGACGTAAACCGTTGAAAGAATCGGACAAGTTTCAGACATACCATAACCCGTAATAACGTCCACTCCACGTTGTAAAGCCGCTTTTGCTAAGGTTTTGGGTAAAGCAGAGCCGCCAATTACCACCTTCCATTTCGAAAGGTCAATGTTTTGCGTAGCAGGATGTGTAACGAACATTTGTAAAATGGTAGGTACACAATGTGAAAAGGTTACTTTTTCTTTCACAAAACACTTCAAAACTGTCTCTGGGTCAAATTTGCCAATATAAACCTGCTTCGTATTGCACATGGTAGCCACATAAGGAAAGCCCCATGCGTGTACATGGAACATTGGGGTAAGCGGCATATAAACATCAGAATTATTAAATCTACAAGCTGCGTCAATAGCACTGAAAGTTACAGAAACGGAAAGTGTATGCAAAACTAATTGACGATGCGTAAAATAAACACCTTTGGGGTTGCCAGTTGTTCCCGTAGTATAAAAAGTTGTAGCCACTGCATCTTCATCAAAATCCTCAAAATCATACTGGTCTGATGCCTCTGCTAACAATTCTTCATATTCACCAACTATGGGTAAGGAAGATGTTTTTTGATACTCTCCCCCATCTGCACAAACGATAATACTTTTTACAGAGGCCATATCGCCTGCCATTGATTCCAAAAGGGGTAAAAAGTCTGCATGACAAATGATTACAACATCTTCGGCATGATTGATTGTATAAAGAATCTGAACTGCGGATAGTCGCCAATTGATAGTGTGAAGTACATTACCAGTCATCGGAATTCCGAAAAAACATTCTAAATAGCGGTGTGAATCATAGTCTAAAACGGCAATGGTTTGCCCGCCATCCAAGCCCATTTTTTTAAATAAATTTGCCTGTTTTCTAACTCTGCGATTCAATTCAAAATAATTGTATCTAACTTGGTCTTTATACACAATTTCGTTTTCAGGCTCAAGCATAGTTGAATATGCCAAAATACTTTTAATGAGTAGTGGATATTTGAAGGCTTTACTGGCTGAAGGCAGTTTGCGGATGTTCATAAAATTATGCTAAAAAATATAAAATGATTAATATTTTTCAAAGATAATACATCCAATTAAGAAATTATAGAGAGATTATTAAGTTTTTTTAGAAAGCCAAACAACCCTTTTAGGTTAAAATCCGTCTATATTTTAATAAAGATTTAACTCAAAGTGCATTTTTCACCCTAAATTCTTAATATTCAAAGGATTATCTGAATTTAAATATGAAAACCGTTTACTAAATCAACTGACCGTTTAAAAAGTTTGAACACTTTTATATGGTTTATAGGCGTTCTTATCTTAAATTTACTTTTGAATCAATAAATCATTTTTCAGCTGTCTTGAATTGGTATTGAGCAGCCACACCAAAATTATTTGGTTTGAATCTTAACCTAAAATTTTTCCCCAAATATTATTAATTATGAACAACCTTACTCATAAGACTATTTTAGCCTTTTTGTTTGTAGCGACGTCTCTTTTTTCGTTAGCGAAAGAATCACCCGTTCCTAAAAAGGCATCCAATAGAGCCCTTCCTCCAGCTGCACCCGTTGTTAGATATTTGGGTGTGGATAGATGTGGTTTTCAGGCAGCAGGTGATGCCCGCAGTTCAGTAATCATTGAAGCTGATGGTTGTGGTAATGGCTTTATACAGTGGTATAATGCTGATGGCATCAACCTTGGTAGAAATCTCCCTAATTCAAATAGAAAATATTTAGATATCCTTAGCAATACTTTGGTATATGCTACCTGTACTGAATTTGGTGAAGAAAGTCCTCGATCACAAACTTTGTTTCTTCCTTATCAGTCTGCCCCACCCTATGCCCCCTTTATTGGTTATGATAAGCAAGCAGCTTGTGATGGTGAAGTAATTACGCTTCGTTCACAGCTTAACGACCCTAAATATATCTATCGTTGGGAAAGAGGTTTAGCTGGAACTACAGATGAAAATACTTATGGTTTTCTGATTGATACTACTTTCAGAGGACAAGGAACACCAGTTTTGCAGACTAAGAAAGATGGATATTATTTCCTTTCTGTAGTTTCTCCTGATTGTCCAAATGTTGTACGTTATGCTTCAGGTAGAGTAAAAATTGATTTTAACGTGGTTCCTGTGCCAACAGTAACGGCCAGTGCCACAACATTTTGTGAGGATAAAAGTGTTTCATTGAAAGCTGATAGTTCTGCTACGGTAACCAGATATGAATGGTATGTCAATGGTGTAAAACAGGATAGCTTAGGTACGACCAGCTTTATAAAGGCTTTTAACAAAGCCGCCAGTATTCAAGTAGTAGCCACAGGTTTTAGCAAAACTTTAACTTGTAAATCTAAACTTTCGGTTCCAGTAGTGTTGAGAACTTTGCGAGTACCTGCTAAGCCAACTATTACTCCCTCTAAAAAAGGGGCTGCTATTTGCCAAGGAGATACCCTTTCATTGACTTCCAGTTTAGGATTCAAATATTTGTGGAGCAATGGAGCAACTACTCCAACCATCAGAAATATCAATGCTGTGGGTAGATATGCAGTGCAAGTAATTGATACGAGTGGTTGTGTGTCGAGACCATCTGATACTACCAGAATTACCGTTTTTGCATTGCCAGTAAAACCTATTATTTCAGCAAATGGACCTTTGGCATTTTGTAGTGGTGGAAGTGTAACATTGACTTCAACCCCTAATGTAAGATATATATGGAGTACAAGAGATACTACTCGTTCAATAACTTTGAGAGCTCAAGGAGATTATACAGTAGCGGTTAGAGATATTAACAACTGCTTGTCGCCAACATCTGACCCAGCGAAAGTTATTGTATATGCTCTTCCTGCGAAACCGACTATTACGGCAAGCGGTCCACTATCATTCTGTGCTGACCAGAGTGTAGTTTTGACTTCTTCTGATTTAATAAATGGAGAAAGGACTCGTTACCGTTGGAGTTCTGCGGATTCAACTAAATCATTGACCGTCAAGACTTCGGCAACATTTACAGTGCGAGTGCTTGACCCACGCAACTGTTTGTCGCCACCTTCTGATGCTGTTACTACGGTTGCATTGCCATTGCCTCCTGCTCCATCGGTTACGGCAGATGGTCCACTTATTTTCTGTGCAAGAAACAACGATGACTATAAGAAAGCTAATTCAGTAAACTTGATTGCTACGAGCCAAAATGAAGTAACATGGAGTACAGGTTTTATCGGAAAAACCTTAAATCTATCTGCTATTAATAGTACAGGAAATTTTGTAGATATTTCTCGTGAATATACTGCTACTGCCAAAGATGCTATAACAGGTTGTATTTCACCAAAATCAGCTCCATTGGCAGTATTAGTAAGAAACAATCCTGATGCCTCCGCAGCAAGTATTGATAAAGATGGTACCTTTACTTTGAAAGCCGTTAACTTTCCTGACGGTGCAGAATATGAGTGGAGATTTGGAACGGAAGTTTTGAAATTTACCGAAGGAACTATCAAGGCAAATCGTTATGGAGATTATACGGCTCGTAGAAGAACGATTTTCATTGTGCCAGCACCTACAAATTCATTGTCTTGTTTCTCTGATTTTGTGAAACCTTTTACATTCAAAGAAGATCCAGATTTCAAAGGTTTGTCTATTTATCCAAACCCAAGTAATGGTTTATTGACGATTGAAACTTTGTCAGATTATACTAAACCAGAAATTCTAATTTATGACCTTTTGGGAAGACAAATCTATTCAGGTGTGCTTCCTGAAATTAAAGGAAAAGTGATTGTAGATTTAAGAAATCAGCCTGAAGGAGAATATATCTTCCGCTTTAAGGCCGACGGTTTTGATTTAGCAAAACGTATTATTATTAATAGATAAGATTTCTTTAGTTATTAAAAAAGCCTTCTCAGATTCATTTGGGAAGGCTTTTTTAATAATTTCTGTTTTTACCGCTAAGACGCTATGACGCAATAGTAGTAATGTAAATCTTACTATAAAAAATAAAATCATGAATAAATATTTGAGATTAATTTTTCCTTTAACTTTTCCTTTATGTTTTTCGTGTACACAAAAAACACATGAATTACAGATTGATGCAAGTAGAGACACAGTTATTGAATTAACAAGAAATTGGTATAATACTGAAAAAGATTATACTGGTTATCGAATTGGAGAAAGAGAAATAACTGGCTATATCAATAATGATGCTGAATATTTTCTTATTCCAAGCTATAAAGATTCATTTCTTATGAACTATATGAATAATCCGTACAAATTAGATTCAGGTAAAATTGAGCGATATAGTGATGGATATTCTGATATGTATAGTGGGAAAATAAAATTTATCTATAAACATAAAAAGGTAACAAAAGGACATTTAGTGTTTAAAATTGAATTTTAATACGTTTTCCTACTTGGTAAATATCTATGTTAGTTGATATAAAATCTGAAAAATCAATCTACTTACAAGTAAAAAAGCCTTCTCAAATTCATTTGGGAAGGCTTTTTTTCGGTAAATGATACAAATGAAAATAATGTCGTTTATTAATTTTATAGGTACGATTCCTCAAAACGCTTATCAATAAACTGGTCGTTACTAAACCTGCACTAATACCTACTACAGTTGGGTTTACATTAATTTTTGGATTACCCAATTGATTCAGAATATCAAATGAAAACAACATAATTCCACCCACTCCCACCAATCCGATTCCATCCAAAATAGACTTTTTCCCTTTACCTAAATATATCTTTCGGATGTCTTTGAACTTTAATTCTTGTAAATCAAAAACCGAAGTTTGATTTTGATTTGGAGCGTAACAGAAAGAACTATCCGTCAATCTGATAATTTGGAAGGCATACTTTTGCTTATCGTTATGAAGTTTTACAACAATAATGCTCCCTTCATAGAAATTTACATTCCGCTGTTTGCCAGTCATTTGTAGTGTTAGGCAACGAATAAATGGCTCTTCGGGTTGAATAATTTGTGCGGATATTTGGAAATAATGAAGAGAGAAAAATATAAGTAAAATTGATATTTTCATATAAACGTTGTTTAGTTTTTCATAAAACGTAATCAGCTGTACGGTATTTTTATTTCGATTTTTAATTAACGAAAATTAACATTCTGATTTATGAGTCGTATAAATTTTGCACAATCTGCATAAAAAATAAAATTAACCAAACATCCTTCTGAAAATGAGACGAAAGCCAATTAAAATAATTATTTTTGAACTCTTTTAATCCAAAAAACAGTTAGAATAAGTTTTTAACAAGAAAAAATAATACTATGTCAAGTTTGTCTTCTCAGAAAGGTGTTTTGTACGGTGATGCGTTACAAGAACTCTTTGAAATTGCTAAAAAAAATCAATTTGCCTTGCCAGCCGTAAACGTTACGGGTACAGATACTGTCAATGGTGTTTTGGAAGCTGCCAAAGCTGTAAATTCACCCGTAATTGTTCAATTCTCGAACGGTGGAGCTCAATTCTATGCGGGTAAATCTTTGCCCAACGGAAACCAAGAGGCTTCAATTGCTGGTGGAATTTCGGGAGCTCATCACGTACACCAAATGGCAGATGCTTATGGCGTGCAGGTGATTCTACATACCGACCATTGTGCCAAAAAATTGTTGCCATGGTTAGACGGTTTGTTGGATGCAGGTGAGAAGTTTTTTGCAGCAAATGGCAAGCCTTTGTTTTCTTCACACATTATTGACCTTTCGGAATAACCTATCGAATAAAACATCGAAATCTGTAAGCATTATTTAGCAAGAATGTCTAAAATGGGCATGACCTTGGAGATTGAATTAGGCGTAACAGGTGGCGAAGAAGACGGTGTGGACAACTCAGACGTAGATTCTTCAAAATTATATACTCAACCTTCGGAGGTAGCTTATGCTTACGAAGAATTGAGCAAAATCTCTCCTCGTTTCACTATCGCAGCTGCTTTCGGAAACGTACATGGAGTTTATAAGCCAGGAAATGTAAAGTTATCTCCTATCATTTTACATAATTCTCAAGAGTTTGTGAAAGAAAAATTTGGCTTGACGGCTGAAAAACCCATCAATTTTGTATTTCATGGAGGTTCAGGTTCATCACGTGAGGAAATCCGTGAAGCAATTTCTTACGGAGCTATCAAAATGAATATTGATACCGATTTGCAATGGGCATTTTGGGAGGGTATTTTAGGATATTACAAATCAAAAGAAGGTTATTTGCAAGGACAAATCGGTAATCCAGAAGGAGACGATTCACCAAACAAAAAATACTACGACCCACGTGTATGGTTACGCAAAGGCGAAGAGACCTTCGTAAGTCGCTTAAAAGAGGCTTTTGAAGATTTGAACGCTGCGGGAGCAAATCAGTATTTAGCGTAAAATAGCTTTTAGATTTTAGTAAAAATAGCCATCTGTTAATTCTGATGGCTATTTTTATTCTATTTTTTCAAATACAAAAGAGGGGTTTTCTCCATGTTGAATTCGCCGACGGAGTAAATCGTAATCGTTGGGAATCTTAAACTTGAATCCTGAATATTTGAGTCTGTATTTAATAATAGCAGTTTCAACTTCTGAGTAATTTTGAAAAGCGTATGCTATATTCGCCCATTCCTTATAATAGTCTTCATAATCACTATTACTTCTACATTCAAATGTATGGTAATATCCTTTTAAATCATTAGTCAATGAAAAGCAATATTTTATCAAATTATAATGCCTTCCAAAAGCATCCTCTGTTAATTGATTAATGATAGTATTGCGTTGTTCGGGCTGGTTATTTAAGGCATATACAATGGCTTGATATACATGAGGTTCTTCATTTTTTGATTCTAATAAATACGTGGTTCGTAAGAGTTTTTGTGCTTTTTCAAACTCTTTATTTTTAGCGTATAACATAGCCAATTGAATCAAATTGCTTTGTCGTTTTGGAGCAAGTGTTTGTACTTTTTCATACACTTTAATGGCTTCTGTATTATTTCCTTGGGCTTCCAATATACTTCCGTAAAGAATCTGTAAACGTGCGTAATCTGGATGAACTTTTATCTCAGAAATTATGATATTACTTGCCCCTTCAAAATACTTTTTCTTCGTAGCATCAGGTACTGGATTATTAGTCACATCATTAGCAAGGTTAGCTAATTGCTCCGCTATTTCTTGCTTGCCAATAATTGCCTTTGAGTATGCTTGTGTATAGGTTTCTACCACTTCTTCCAACGAACCCGCATTGTAGGCTTTCACGATTTCTTTATTGGTTTGGTAGGCTTGCAGGCAGGTAAATTTTAGGATAAAAAAAGCTGAAATAATAATAAAAACCATAAGGGCGAAAGTGGTCGGTGGAGACATTGACCACGAGGATTGAGACATCGACCTCGAAGTTTTTGAGGTATTTTCAATAAACCCAATCACAATCATAAAAGCCATTAAGCTCAAGAGATTATCAAAGAGTGATAAGTTCCCGATAAAATAAGCTAATAAAAAACCTGATAAAATTATTTTCAACTTGATGTTTAGGCGATTATCTTTTTGCCAAAGCTGAAATAAAACTGCTCCCCACAAGCCTAAGTAAGCCAAAAGACCTATAATTCCCCCGTTGATTAACCATTCCAAAATGACATTATGCACACGGTCATACCAAGGGGCATCGTTATACATTTTTGGGTTGAAATATTGAGCGTAAGTATAATGATAAGTCTCTTGTCCCCAGCCCCACAAAGGTTTGTCTTTTATGCCTTCAATGGCTACTTTATAATTGTTAAGCCTTGACGATAAGGTATTTATACCGTTATATCCAGTAATGTGAGTAAGGCGGTACAAAACAGCATTTTCTTTGATAAAAGAGGTTTCCCTTACATAAAAAAGACCTGCCATTATGATGAATAATCCTCCTAAAATACTTACTGAAATTTGTTTAAGTCTTCGTTGTTTCGATTGAATTAAGGTTAAAATTAACATCAATCCTCCTCCTAAAATCAACCCAATCAATGACCCACGAGCGGAGGTTTTGATGAAACAGAAAGCATAAGTTATCAAGAAAATCAATGACATAATTAAAAGTAAAATCGACAAAATAGATTTCGTTTTTCGCATCGGTAAAATCCATTCGCTCACTAATAATCCCACCACAAAAAAGCCCAAAAGTAAGTAAGAAGCCAACTGATTGGCATTTCCTACTGTTCCCACCGCCCGCCCCGAGTTGATGAGAATATCCTCCGCATCATACGTTTGAACGAT
Organism: Cytophagales bacterium; assembly: GCA_031424875.1. GTDB lineage: Bacteria > Bacteroidota > Bacteroidia > Cytophagales > Spirosomataceae > Arcicella. The sequence continues at coordinate 568 of JANPIG010000313.1, read as the reverse complement.
TGCTTTTACTGAAACAATAAAAGCAATGACTGATAATGAAACGCCAAAAATAATCCACCTTTTAGACGAATTCATGATAGATGAAACCACAAAGCAATAGGCAATTATATTTAGGTACATTATTAGCCCCGCCATTCGCTCAAAATTTGAGAATATACTCAAATAGGGACTAACACCCAACATATCCACCAATATTAACACAGCCATAAATCCTAAAAGAGCCCAAGTAATTGGTGTTCTACGGGGTTGGAAAGATGAATCTTGCACGATAAGAATTAGCCATAAACCAAAAATTATTTCGGACAAAAAACGAAAGAATAGACCCTTTTCGGAATCGTAAGGGAAGAAAAGTTTTTTCTGGTAAATGAGGGGTGTTGCAGTGGTTAATAACAATAGCCCATAAATGATTCGGCTTAGGGTTTTGGAAAATGTCATGTTTTATTCGGTAATGTTTGATTTTATGGTCTGAAATACAGGGTTTCGCAAGTATTCTTCTTTCCAATATTGGGGATTTTTTGATTAAAAATTTATAATAAACTTTGCCTTCGGGAAATTTGAACTGTATAAA
>JANPIG010000312.1:0-2089 GCA_031424875.1 Cytophagales bacterium | reverse complement strand
TCATCAAGCAAGCCGACGTTTTGCAAGGAATGTATTTCTTTGAAGATGATTTTGATATAGAGACAATCAAACGCAATTATGATTTCTATGAACCAATGACCGTTCACGAATCTTCATTGAGCCCATGCGTACATTCAATTTTGGCGGGTAAGTTAGGCGATAAAGCACGTTCTTATGAATTTTATAATCGTGCGGCTCGATTAGATTTGGATGATTATAACAATGATACTGAAGATGGCTGCCACATTACTTCAATGGCAGGAACTTGGATGTCAATTGTAAAAGGTTTTGGAGGAATGAGAGTTCGTCAAGATAAAGCCTATTTTGCTCCCTTTGTGCCAGAGAATTGGACTTCCTTTTCATTTAAAGTACGTTTTAGAGGGAATCTGTTGAATATCAAAACCACAAATGAAGAAGTGGTAGTAGAAAACCTTTCAGGTGGAAAAACTACAATATTTATTTATAATGAAGAACATATATTAGAAGAAAATTCAAAAATCGTGATTGAGCAACGGGATGTAGTTCTTGTTTAATTTCGATGTTCGATGTTTGTATTTGGATGTTCGGTTTTCAAGTCAATAATCAGATAAAAATCAAAAAAGCCTTCGTAGATTATCTACGAAGGCTTTTTTAATGCAAAATCCATTAGAGATTTGTTTCAAACATCGAAATACAAATATCGAACATCGAAACTAAGCCTCCTGCTGAATCATCTGAACATCTGGAATTGAAATATCATCTAACCCAACACGTCCTCTTTCATTTCTTACAATTCTTGAATAAAGCCCAACTTCTTGGCTAAATAAGAAGGTAAAAAGTAATTTCACAAATGAAGTATGATATTTTAAATTATCATAAAACTCAGGAGCCGTTGCTTTCAATTTTGGCAAATTATTCCAAGGAATTGAAGGCATATCATGGTGTTCGTTGTGATAACCAACGTTCATATTAATTCCGTTCAAACCACCATAATAACTGTACGTTTCTTGGTTTTTATCTAATACTAAATAATGTTCTTGAATCCATCTTGCTCCCAATGGGTGAAGACCAACTGAGAACATAAAACTTGCTCCCATATAACCCAAAGCCGACCACCCCATTGTATAAACAATAATAGCATTAAAGGCAATTTGACCCACAATATTCATGATTACATATTTGTCTATAATAGCTAATTCCAAACAACGCAAAGTGCGAATGGCTTGAAATACAGGAAAAAATAACAACCAAATAGCTTTTCCAATAAAATAATTATTGATTAATTTAGCCTCCCACTTATCTGGAAGGTCAGCATCCAATTCGTGAACGCCTTGAAAAGCATGGTGCTTCAAGTGGTAATTTTTGAAAGAAATAGCGGTTGGTGCCAAGGAAGGAAAATTTGCAATAATCCCTGCGTAAACGTTCCAAGAAGGCTTTTTGAAGATAAGATTATGAGCCGCTTCGTGAATACAGATAAATAAAGTATGCACAGGAAACGCTCCGATAAACCATGCTGCCGCCAAGATAAGGTACCAAGGTTGGTCTTTCACTAAATAAGCCATTACGAGTTGGATAGACACACAAGCCAAAATCCAAACGGCCGTCATTGGGTTTTTAGAAATCAATTTTTTTACTTCTGGGTGAGCTTTCAGAATTTCACGAGTACGCATACGATGTGGTTCGCTTCCTTCTACATGAGTAAAGTCTTGTTGATAAGCCATTGTAATAGTGTTTAATGTTTATGAATAAGGATTTAATGGTCTGTTGAAATATCCCACAAATATACTACGAACGTAGCGTTTTATCAATTTGTTTCAAATAATTAGAAAATTTTGAAATTATATTTTTCCGTTAAAATGACTTAAATACAAGGCAATTTGTTGAATTTTACTGATATTTGTGTTCAAATGTACCACAGGCTTCAGCCTGTATTTTCTTGAATGACATTCAAAATATAATTCTAAAATAAATAATGATTGCAAAAAAAATAACATTTTCCTTATTTTCATTTTTTTTCATTGGAAGTCTGTGGTTTCTAAATGGTTGCAAAGATATTGAAGTTATGTCTGTGGAAAAAAAATCTTGTAATACTCTATACGACATGTTGAAC
>JANPIG010000311.1:0-1835 GCA_031424875.1 Cytophagales bacterium | reverse complement strand
CCCAAAATCAAATCCAAAAACTTGAAAATTGCTTGTTCAAATTAGGTTTTGAAATAAGCATTATTGAACAAAATTATGAGATTTCCATAACTCAAAAATCATTTTACGAAACCATAATCTCCACTCGTGCAAAGCAATTATTACGAAAATCTATCAAAAAAGGTTTCGTATTTCATGAGGTTTATGAGCCAAACTTCTCAGAAATTCATGCCTTTATTGCCCAATCAAGAGAGCGGAAAAACCGCCCCACGACGATGAATTTGCAACAATTTGAAAATCATTTTACCTTATTTCCAAAAAACTTTCAAATTTTTTCGGTTACCGATTCTGAGCGTGTGATTGCAGTTGGCGTTACCATCAAAATCAATAAAGAGATTGTCTATACTTTTTATTTGGCAGATGATGAAGATTATCTCAAAGATAGCCCCACAATATTCTTATTATCAGGTATTTATGAATATTTTCAAGCACAGAATTATAAAACTTTAGACTTAGGAATTGCTACTGCTAAGGGTATTTTGAATGAAGGGTTAGCCAAGTTTAAGCGTAGGGTAGGGGGGAAGGTTTCCTTTAAGAAGACCTACACCAAGACCTTTTAAATGCAATAAAACGCAATCTTTTTAAAATAATTGCAAAAACTTTCACCAATCTTGTGACTTATTAAACGAACTATCGTTTAATATTTAAGAAATACATTTTTTGTTTCGAGAGGAACATAAAATTATATTTTGGTGTGTTAGTGATATTTTTAGGCGAACCTTAATGAGGCTCGCCTATTTTGTTTAAAATTTAAACACAATACCAAAAGTTGTTTGCTTGCCTGTGGTTTCTACTTGAAAACCTACTTTCTTTGAGATATAGTATCTTGCTCCAACGTATGGATTTACATTAATGTTAAATTTATCTACTGGATTTTGATATAATGGACGAAGTGAAGAAATATCCGCAGCATTTGACAATCCATCAGACCTAAAACCATAACTGGCTCCCACCATTACTCCTCCATAAAAATCCCATTTACGTGTTGCATAGTGAGCTCCAATTTTGATGCCCGCTGAGATTTCATTAACTCTGGCATAGTATGTATCAAATCCGCCACCTTGTAATCGGTTTAAGAAAGTTTGATTTCCTGAATTATAATTGGCAAAACCGCCAATACTCAAAATCCCCCGTGTTCCTTCCACGGCTTTTTCATAGGATGCTCCTAAACTGCCATGGAGTCCAATGTTACTACTATAACCTCCACCAACCGTTAATCCAATAATCTTATCCCCTTCTTCAAAAGCCTTTCGCTCGCCTTGAGCGTACATAGAACCGTAATTTGCACAGAAAAAAATCATAGTTAAACACGCTAAACGTGCAGAAGTGAGTTTTGTTGAATTTTGCATGGTTTGTAAGTTTTAGTAAAAAATAAATTGCTTTCTTCCAATACGAAACCATCTAAACCTTTATTGAACACAACCTTACGCTTTTAACATCTCTTAACAGTTTTAACAAAAAACAGCAATATTTTAACATTTGGATTAACTTTGTGGAATAGAAGTTATTAAGTTGTTAAGTTTCTAAGTTTTAAGTCTGAAAATGACATATTTGCTTAGGTATTCATAACTTAACAACTTAATACTTGATGACTTAACAACTCTTTATGCAACATTTTTTATCTGTCAAAGATGCCATTGATGTTCAGGCTTTAGTCAAAGAAGCCTTATTAATTAAGAAAACCCCTTATGCCGATAAACATTTGGGCAAAAACCGCACGATGGGGCTTCTGTTTTTCAATTCAAGCCTTCGTACCCGTATGAGTATGCAAAGAGCCGCCCAAAATTTGGGCTTGG
>JANPIG010000310.1:0-6593 GCA_031424875.1 Cytophagales bacterium | reverse complement strand
CTATGCAAAATGAGTAAAGTAAACCGATATGAATGAAAGACTTTAAATTTACTTTTAACCAAAACTGAAAAGTCTTAAATTATTTTTTAGGAAGATTTATAAGTTCTTCAATCTTAATCTTCATTAAACAAACATAATAATCCTTATAAATTATTATTGGACAAAATAATTATATTTACTATTTAATAGCACTATTCATAAATCATACAAATTAAAATGGCAATAGAAAATCAAATTTTTGACTTGATACCCATAGGTATGAAATTCACGGTCTTACAAACCAGTGAGAATACGGGTGGTAAATCGCTTGATTTGCACTGGGATTTATACCCTGGATGCAATATGAAAGACCCCTTGGTACACATTCATCCGCACGCCATCGAAACGTATGAAGTATTGGAAGGTGAAATGGAATTTTTTATTAACGACAAATGGATTAAAGCTCAAAAAGGGGATAATCTCACGGTACCAATCGGGATGGCTCATACTTTTAGAAACCCGACGGATAAAATCGTGAAGGTTTTTAATACTCACCAACCCGCTTTGAAAATGGGAGAATATTTTGAAGATGTCTCAAAAGTTTTAAATATTGTAACGGATAATAAACGAGAGGGCTTTAAGATGAATTTCAAAACGATGCTTTATATGGGCGTACTGATGGGTAGGTATCGTAATGAGATAGTCGCAAAAAATCCGCCTGATTTTGCCATTAAGATTTTAGGCTTTATGGCAAAAATTTTAGGCATAAATTATTAATTTTTTTCCTGTCATATTTAACCACATGAAAAATTTGCAATTTACGGGAGAATGGTGTTATAAATTAGAGAAAGTTGAATTTGAATACCTTTATAAAAACAGTAATTATTACCAACCAGAAGTTTCATAAAATGGGTTTTGGGAAACAATATTAAAGGTTTTTTTTTCTACTTCTTACAATAATAACCTAAGAAAACCATAAAATGGAACAATAGACTAAGTTTTTGGCACAATATACAAAGTCTTTTCTTGTACAGTTTCTGAAATTTGCTATAGAAATCTAAACAATTAAGGCCATGCAAGAAACCCAATATTTAATGCTTCCTAACAGACATCGGAAGTCTGAAAAAATACCTTATTCAGATATTATTTACTTGGAAGCAAGTGTCAATTATACCCTCATTCACCTACAAGGTGGCAGGATAAAAGTATCTCCAAAAACTTTACTTTTCCACGTAAATAATTCCTTGAATGCATCGTTCATCAGGATTCATCGGACATTTTGTGTAAACAGAAATTTTATTCAAAATTATGATGAAAAGAATGAAGCTAATACGTTGCAACTGAAGGGTGGAATCAAATTAGCAGTTTCAAGAAGGAAAAAACGTTTTTTAGTAAAATGTTAAATCATTTTTGCTGATTTATTCAAAATTTTTATTTCTAATAATTATCCAATATAATGTGCCAAAGGGTTAAGCAAAGACAATTGCTTAACCCTTTTATTATATAATACCTATTCAAAATCAATTAATTGAGCTAAATATTTACAACACATATTTTTGTACGCATTTAATATTATATTATTTTTTGATTATATTTATGAACTAATTTGCTTCTTAAAACTCATCATATATTTCAACAAATCAAAACGCACTAATTTTATCCATTCTTAACCTATGGTATTACTTTTTGCCACCCAATTTTTTTATTCAAATTTATATCAATAAAATCAAGGCCTGCTTATTTATTAGGTTTGCAAAGATTTTGTTCTGAATGATTTTAACAATTATCAACAATTCTATTTTATCGCATTATGAGAAAATTCTCCTCTCGGCTGTTACTAATAGCCTTTATTATGAGCTTTCTGTTTCAACTAAAAGCTCAAAACCCCAGCCCATCATCTGATAAAGGTAATCCAAAACTTCACAAAGGCCTGTCGGAAATTGCTGAATTGTATCAGGCAAAAATTGCTATCAATGTAAAAAACATGGATGGCTACGCCAATTATAGTTTTAGAGAGGCTAATAAAGAAGTAAAAGTACAAATTACGCCTACAGGCCATGTAAGTGAACTTCATAAGGCTTTGAAAACCGTTGCTGGTGTCAAAATCATCAGTCTTCAAAGCAATCTTATTACTTGTTGGGTTGAAATTGCTCAATTAAAATCATTTGCTAATAACATAAGTGCCATTGCTTCGGTACGCCCATTTTCAACTAATCCAGAGGTTTTCAGTCAAGAATCACGTAAGCAACCGATGACTAAAAATGCAGATGGTACTACGAACTTTCCTACCAGAGATATAGATTCTGAAGAAGGAGAGAAGGAAGAAAAAGACGATGGGACTTGGTGGTCTAAAGAGCGTGATTTGTATGAATTGAATATGCTCGTGGATCCTGAAACTGGAAAAATTCCTCCTCAGGCTTCAACCTTAGCGGCAAATGCTGCCATCAAAGCAAAGCCCTTCAAAGCAGCACCTTATGCACAATTGACAAGTACGGAATTGACAGTTGTACCCCGTGGACCTAACAACTTGGGAGGTCGTACTCGTGCTTTGGGTATTGACAAGCGTAATGCACAAATTATGATAGCGGGTGGAGTAAGTTCAGGTATTTTTCGTTCAACTAATGGTGGTACAACTTGGTCACGGGTTGCTCCCATCGGGCAGATTCATAACGTAACAGCCCTTGCCCAAGACACACGAGCTGGTTTTGAAGATACTTGGTATTATGGTACTGGCGAATCAGTAGGTAATTCTGCCTCATTGGGTTCAACGTATTTTGGAAATGGTATTTGGAAATCAACGGATAATGGACTTACATGGGCACCTCTGCCCAGTACAGTTTCTACCCTTGAATCATTCACAAGTGGTTTTGATTTTGTACATCGTATTACAATTGACCCTACTAATGGTAATATATATGCAGCTACAGGTAATGTTATTTCTCGTTCAATAGATGGAGGAACTACTTGGGCAACTGTTTTAGGGACACTTGCCAATGCCAGATATACCGATATAATTATAACACCAACGGGCAGATTATATGCTTCTTTTGACGGAAGAGATAACAACGAAGGCGTTTGGACATCAACAACAGGAGCATCAGGCTCTTGGACAAAAATTGCCGGTACTATCAGTGCTGTTCGTACCCCTTCTTCTTGGAACGCCTTTAATACTTACGGACGTATTGTGATGGCTTTTGCACCCAGCAATCCAGATGCTGTTTTCTTTTTGTACTGGAATGGTACTGCATCGAGTTGTGCTGGAACACCCGCACCAGAAGCCAGACTTTATAAGTATCTACAAAGCACGGGTACTTTTACAGATTTATCGGCTAATCTACCCGATGAAACAGGTTGTTCAGATGGTAATGACCCTTTTGCCGTTCAAACGGGCTATGACTTATTAGTTACTGTAAAACCTGATGATGAAAATACAGTATATATTGGTGGTACAAACTTGTATCGCTCAACTTCGGGCTTTACAAATACAACTGCCACTAAACGTATTGGAGGTTATAACTCGCCCGCCAACTATGCTTTATATCCAAACCATCATCCCGACCAGCACATTGCTATTTTTGCTGAAGGAGATAACACTACTATTTATAGTGGAAATGATGGCGGTATTCAGAAAGCAGATGCGACTGCCGCCACTGTGGTTTGGACTCCCCTTAATAATGACTATGTAACTTATCAATATTATAATGTTGATATTGACCCTGCTAATGGAAGTACTGCTTTGATGGGGGGGGCTCAAGATAATGGTACAACAACAGTACAAGCGGGAACAAATTTTAGCTCAGTTTTTGGAGGGGATGGTTGTGGAACTGCCATAATTAGTTATACCAGTCCAACCATTTTTAATGCTCTGGCTTCTTCACAAAGTGGTAATATTGTTCGTCTTACTGGTCCAAGTTTAGGATTTGGCATAAGACCAACTGGGCTTGCTGGTAGTGCCTTTGTTACTACTTTTAATCTTGACCAAGATAATACAAATTACCTTTATTTTGCGGGATTATCCGTTTTGTATCGCACACGCATTGCCAGAACAATCTCAAGTGGAGCGGTGAGTGGCTCAGCAACGGGTTGGGAGATTGTTCCAGCTGGTATTTCGGGTAATATTCAATCTTGGGGTGCTTCAAGAAATGCTGGGTATGGAGGGGCTGCTTATACTGCTTCTAATCCCAACCGTAAATTATATATTGGCACAACAACGGGTAGGGTTTATAGATTAAATGACCCAGCTTTTGCTACTTCGGCGGCGGTGGAGATTTCCCCTATTTCTCCTATTGCATCATCGGGTGTTTGTTCTTCAATAGCCGTGAACCCGTTTGATGATAATGAAATCATGGTTACTTTCTCTAATTATAGTGTAAGAAGTGTTTATCATACCTTGAATGCCAATGCTGCTGTACCCACGTGGACGGTAGTTGAAGGACCCGCTACTGGTGCAGTTGCTTTAGGTTCGGCTCGTGCCAGTATTATCACAAAGATTGGTGCAACCAAAACGTATTTAGTAGGAAATTCAACTGGTCTCTATTCTACTCAGGCATTGAGCGGAGCTACTACCGTTTGGGAAAGAGTTGGTACTAATGAAATCAATTATGCTTTGGCAGCCAATATGCGTCTGAGAACTTCTGATAATAGAATTGTTTTGGGAACCCACGGAAATGGTATGTTTGAATTGCAATTGGCAGCTGCTGTTAATGTAAGCTCGCAACCCATGGCAGTTACGGCTTGTGCAGGCTCTGACGTCTCATTCTCAGTAACGGCGGCAGGTATAACAAACTACAAGTGGCAAGTTTCATCAGATAATACGACCTTTACAGATATAACAATCGCACCTCCTTATTCAACTACAAATGGTGGAGCTACCTTAAACATAGCAGCTATTACCAATGGTATGAATGGAACATACTATCGCTGTGTTTTAACGGATGCTTTTGCAGGAACAACAAACACAAATAGTGCTTTATTGACCGTTGCAAATCCTGTAGATCCAACAAGCGTAATGGTTAACAACACTAATATATGTGTTGGCGGAAATGTATCTTTAACGGCTACGTGTAGTGTTGGAACGGTTACTTGGTATGATGTTGCTACAGGTGGAACTTCAATAGGAACGGGATCACCACTTTCGCAAAATCCTACGGTGAATAACACTACTTATTATGCCACTTGTAAAGCCGGTGTTTGTGAGTCGAATAGAATTGCCACAAGTCCAGTTACTATTACTACTATAGCCAATCCAACAGGAGTTGCTGCAAGTGTGTCAGAACTATGCTCGGGTTCAAGTGTTTCCTTAACAGCTACTTGTAGTGATGCTGGAGCAGTAGTTAATTGGTACACACAGGCCGTAGGAGGAGTTGCCGTTGGTACGAGTTCACCTTTATCGCAAAGCCCAACTGTAAACACTACCTATTATGCTTCATGTAAGGGAACATCTTGTGAGAGTGGTAGAGATGCTACTCCTTTAGTTACAGTAGTCCCAAATCTTAATGCTCCAGCTTCAGTTACTCAAGTAAATTTGAAAGGAACTTTAACAACTTCAGACCCTACTTATAATAGATCTGACGTATTTACCGTAGGTTCTGGTACGTGTGTATTAGCTGCTGGTGGAGCAGTTTTTAATTACAAGACTCATACATTTACGATTAGTGCTGCTTCAACTGTAGTTGCCAGTTTGTTACCTGCTGACGGAGGTACAGTCACCCCAGGAAGTGCTGATACATTCTTGACACTTTATAGTGCTTTTGACCCTGCAAACCCTTGTGCGAATATCGTGGGTATTAATGATGATGCTTCTGGAACAGCATTATCAAAAACAACAACGGCTTCACTACCAGCTGGTACATATACGGCAGTATTAACTTCTTATGATCCTGGAACAGCGGCTGGTTTACCTTGGACTTACTCAATTGCTGTAAAAACAACAGCAGCAGTATTGGTAGTTGGATCGCCTCCAACCATGGTGAAAGTTAATGGTGTAACAACACCTGTAACTACTAATAATGGAGTTAGTGTAACACTTACCGCTGCTTGTAATGATGGCACAGTAACATGGTATGATGCTATGACAGGCGGAACTGCTTTGGGAACGGGTTCACCATTTACTGCATTTCCAACTATGAGCAAATCATATTATGTGAGCTGTAAAAATAGTTGTAGCGAAACCGCAAGAGTGGCTACTCAAATGATAACAGTTACACAAAATATCTTTGTGGATATTACTAAAGCAGCTGCTCCTACACAAAATGGTGCTTCGTGGGCAACGGCTTATGGAAATTTGCAAACTGCCTTAGCTGCTTCAACAGCAGGAGGATCAATTTGGGTAGCACAAGGAACTTATAAAACAACTGCAACTACTACTCGTACTATTTATTTCAACATTCCAAGTGATGTGAAAGTGTATGGCGGTTTTGTCGGAACAGAAACCATGTTGAGCCAACGTAATGCTAAAACGAATGTTACTATTTTAAGTGGTGAAATTGGAAACGTAAATACTGTTAACGATAACAGTTATCACGTAGTAAATTTAGACGGAAGTGGTGTTAATACGCTTTTAGATGGCTTTACGGTTGTAGGAGGTTATGCTAATTTTGACCCAAGTAAAACAG
>JANPIG010000309.1:0-7055 GCA_031424875.1 Cytophagales bacterium | reverse complement strand
TCGTCCATCGTAACCACCTCAAAACCGTCCATTGCTGCTTGTAAAGCACAAATTGGGTCGATTTCAGTTACCAATACACGACATCCTGCACCACGCAAAGACTCTGCTGAACCTTTTCCAACATCACCATATCCTGCCACAACCGCAACCTTACCAGCCAACATTAAGTCAGTAGCACGACGGATTGAGTCCACCAATGATTCTTTACAACCGTATTTATTATCAAATTTAGATTTCGTAACTGAATCGTTTACGTTGATAGCAGGAAGGTATAAAGTTCCGTTTTTCAAACGCTCATACAAACGGTGAACACCCGTAGTAGTTTCCTCAGAAAGACCTTTGATGCCCGCAATCAATTCTGGATATTCGTCAAAAACCATGTTTGTCAAATCTCCACCATCATCCAAAATCATGTTCAATTGCTGACGCTCTTCACCGAAGAATAAAGTCTGCTCAATACACCAATTGAATTCTTCTTCATTCATGCCTTTCCATGCGTACACAGGAATACCTGCTGCTGCGATTGCTGCGGCGGCTTGGTCTTGTGTAGAGAAAATATTACATGAAGACCAAGTTACGTCCGCACCCAAAGCTGTTAAAGTCTCGATTAAAACGGCAGTCTGGATTGTCATGTGCAAACATCCTGCGATTCTTGCTCCTTTCAAAGGTTGAGCAGCACCGTATTCAGCACGAAGAGCCATCAAACCTGGCATTTCAGCTTCTGCTAAACGAATTTCTTTGCGACCCCACTCGGCAAGAGCGATGTCCTTTACTTTGTACGGAACGTACTGTTGTGTTTCAGTTGACATTTTTTATTTAGTTAAAATCTGAATGCTTTTCTTAGAATAACACAAAATTAATACCTTAATTCAGGATTTAATAAATTTGCAAACAAAGTTTTCGCTTTAACTTAATAAAAGGTTAAATTTGGTTATTTTGTCTATAATATTTTAATTTTTAGTTAAATTATCTATCATTTTTAATTTATGAAGATGATTAGATATTTTAAAATTCTATGAATATTTTAGATTTAAACTTTGGATTTGGATTTTCATCTTATCATTGTGTTAATTTTTGTTTAGAAAAATTTCTTAAATTAAGGGTAGTTCCATTTGATAAAAATCGGATAATTTTGCTTGGAAAGATTCTGACCGAAGTAGAATTTATAATTTATTTCTTAAATCATAAAATAAAAGCCCTCGTTGATTTGAGGGCTTTCGTTTTGTTAGCTATTTCAATTTCAACTGTGCATAATCCCATTTTCTTGATGTTTTGTTTTTCAAAATTTAAGTAAAAATACACAAAACAAAAAGCCCTCGGAAACATCCAAAGGCTTTCATTTTACTATTATTCTGTTACAATTTTACTTCACTACAAATCCTCCTTCGCCAATTTTGAAGCCTTCGGCATAAAGTTCTACTTTGTATTGCCCTTCACGGTAAGGCGTTCCTCCACGGTTATAAACCATTTCAATATAAAGATTTTCATTATCATAATTCAAATCTCCCCGAGTAGTATAAGCTAATTCTTGACCGTTGAAAGTAAAATTACCCGACCCTGTTGAGGCATCAAAAATGGTTGAACCATCTGGATCAAGGACTCTGATGAAAACCGTTTTACGCTCTTTTTCAGTCAAATCATTCTTTGCTAATTGAAAAACAACTTTGATTTTTGCCAACTTTTTAGCTTTGTATCTTTTCTCTTCTGATTCTTTACCTCGTTCATTAATTCCGATTACTTTCACAAATTCAGTTCTGAGAGCCGCCGCTTTAGCTACTTTCTCAGAAAGCATTTTATTCTTAGTGGCTTCTTCTTCTATTCTTTTAGCTGCTTCTGCTTTTGATTCTTCAGCACTTTTGGCGATGCCTTGATTTTCACCTCTCAAAGTTTCCGTTTGTGTTTTCAGCGACTGATTTTCATTAGCCAAAACTCCGTTTTCTTCACGAAGTTTCACTAATTCTGCTTCTTTAGTTGATAATAAAGACTCGTAATTTTTGATTTTGCCTTCGTATTTAGAACGTACACTTGCCACTTCCGAAGCTGATTTCGACTGAATGTCTTTCTTATCTTGCTCTAATTCAACTTTTGCTTTTTGAAGTTCAGTTACATCTCCACCAAGTTTCTGAACCTCAGCAATTTGCGAATCTAATTCTTTAGAAATAGAATCTAATTTTGTACGAGTTTGAGCTAATTCCATCACCTTCGTAGAGATGACTTCTTGTTGATTGGCAACAGTATCTTTTGACTGAAAAAGCATATAGCCAAGACCACCCGCCACGAGCGTCATGACCACTAAACCTGCTTTAAGGGCATTATTACTACCGGATTTTTGATTGTTTGGTTGCGATAAATTATCCATGATTATTTAAAAATAAACTGTGATTGGGTTTATGAAAAGATGGGTTATGTGTACTTCTGAACGAAGAATATACCAAATTTAACATGAAGAATCATGATAATTTCCAGATGATTGAGTAAGTGGTAAAGAAAGTTAGTAAACGGTCTTTTTTCGATGTTTGATGTTCGGTTTTAATGTTTGAAAACCTAAGTATCAAATTAAAAATTCCATCCGCCAAAATCCAAACATCGAACTACGAATATCGAACCGAAGCGACGGTCGCATCGAGAAACGGCAAAACACTCTCTAAACTCATGCCTCTCGAACCCTTTACCAATATGTGCATATCTGTTTGTGGGTAATCTTGTAGCCATGTATGCAAGCCAAATTTGTCGGGAAAGTAAAGGGCGTTCATCACGGGTATTTCTTGGATAGCAAATTCCATTAATTTACCAACTAAAAGGATTTTATCGAAATTGCATTTTGTTAATAACTTCCCCAATGCTCGATGTTCTAATTCGGCATCTTCTCCCAACTCAAACATATCACCCAAAATCACCATTTTTCTATCTGCTTTGAGATCGTTAAAGTAGGTTATGGCAGCCGACATTGAAGACGGATTGGCATTATAAGCATCCATCAAAACATTATTTGAGCCTTTTTGAATAAACTGTGAACGATTATTATTAGGAGCATAATCTGCTACAGCCTGACAAGCCGTTTGTAATTCAATACCAAAATATTGTCCCATTCGGATAGCCGCTACCATATTTTGAAAATTGTATTCTCCCGTGAGATGTGAAAGGTAATACCCGCCATCTCGTTCAATAAACTTCACAAAAGGGCTATCTTCCAATAGCGTTACAACGGTGGAAAATCGACGATTTGTATCAGTTGTATAAGTAATAACCTCCTTAAATCCTTGGCGTTCCTGAGCCATTTCATAAGTGGGGTAAGAAGCAATATTCACAAAAATTGTTTGATGATTTTGTGCCAACCAATCAAATAATTCGCCCTTGCCTTTTCTCACTCCTTCCATCCCACCAAAACCTTCCAAATGTGCTTTTCCGATGTTAGTAATAAAGCCATGTGTAGGTTCACAGATTTCTACTAACTCCTTAATATCGCCTTGTTTATTGGCTCCCATTTCGATAATAGCAATTTCTATATCATTCTGAATAGCTAAGATTGTCAAGGGTACTCCGATATGGTTGTTAAGATTCCCTTGTGTACAATATGTTTTATATTTTGTACATAAAACACTGTTAATCAGCTCCTTAGTGGTAGTTTTCCCGTTAGAACCGGTCAATCCAATAAAGGGTATTTTCAATTGCTTACGATGATAATTTGCTAAGTTTTGTAAAGCTTTCAAACCATCTTCAACCAAAAGAATCCTATCATTAGTTACTAAGGCTGGATCATCTACTACGGCATATCTTGCTCCTTTTTCAAGGGCTTGTTCAGCAAAAGTATTAGCATCAAAATTGGGACCTTTCAGAGCCAAAAACATGGAATCGGAAGGGATTTTACGAGTGTCAGTGGAAACACCCGAACATTCTCCGTATTTTTGATATAAATCAATAAGCGAAATCATCATTTTATTCGTTATAGTTTAAGAGTTGTTAGCGTTGAGTATGGGATTAAATTTTACCACGAAATTAATCTATTGAACACAGAAATTCAGAAAAATAAATCTAAATAAATGATACACGTATTTACTGATAAATTTTTAGGGCTAATATCGAAGAGTAATTATGGAAGTCGTCCTTTTGAAGGACGACTTCCATTGTTACCCAAAGATTTGATTACTTTTGAAAAGTTGTCAAATCTACATGTTCATAAATCAAAATACATCCTGTTGCTTCTAATTTCTTGGCAATCCTTTGCCCAAGATTTTACTTTCAAATACGACAATTCTCTTAGAATTATCCAGAACGGTCAGGCGCTCCCCAATGCCTTTGCGGGTGGGTTGAATGCTCCTCAATTTTCAACCTGCAAATTAGATAATGATGGCATTGAAGACTTGGTAGTTTTTGACAGAACTGCTCAAAAAATCTCTACTTTTTTAGCGAAACAAGATAATGCTGGCAAGTATTTTTGGCAATATGCACCCCAATATGAAACGGCTTTTCCAAAAATTAGTAATTGGATTTTACTAATAGACTATAATCGTGATGGGAAGAAAGATATTTTTGCGTACACGCCTAGTGGCATTAAAGTTTTTCGGAATATTTCAACTGATAAATTAGCCTTTCAATTGGTGGCTGACCCTGTATATTCAACAGGATATTCTGGAAAAATCAACCTCTATGTGAATGCTACTGATATTCCCGCCATCGTGGACATTGATAACGATGGAGATTATGACATTGTGGTTTTTGATTCTTCGGGCAACTTTACTTTTTATCATAAAAATTTTAGTATTGAAAATTATAAAAATGTTAACATATTGGAATTCAGACGAGTAGGTGATTGTTGGGGAGGATTTTATAAAGAACATTTTGATGACATTCTTTTCAATCAAGACTGTGGACAAAACCCAGTTCCTTTGGACGAACCTTTCAAAACCCAAAAGGCTTCAAAGGTATTACATTCAGGAAATTCTATTCTTTTATTAGACTTGAATGGTGATGGACTAAAGGATATTTTATACGGACATATTACCAAAAACAAAGTGGCTTCCATTATCAATGTTGGAACCCCAAATCAAGCAAAATTCAATTCTGCAGATTATAACTTTCCCAATAAATACCCCATAGATTTTCCCGTTTTCCCCGCCATATTTTCCGAAGATTTGGACTTCGATGGTTTGAAAGATCTAATAGCATCTCCCAATAGTTATGACAATGCTCAACAAACGGTAGATTATCAAAAATCAGCTTGGTTTTATAAGAATACAGGACAAAATGATAAACCTGACTTCAATTTTGTGCAGACCAATTTCTTGCAAAATACGATGGTTGACTTAGGAGAAAACACAGCTCCCGTGTTTGCCGACATTGATGGTGATGGCGACCAAGATTTACTCGTTGGAAATGCAGGCATTAGAGGTATTACTGGTTATAGAGCAAGTATTTATCTCTTTGAAAATAAAGGAAATAGCACTTTTGAATTAGTAAATTCTGATTATTTAGATGTTGCTAAAAATCAACAATTATTTGAGGTAAAACCATTTATTTCTGACCTCAATGGCGATGGCGTTGATGATTTTGGATTTATTTCAAATTCTTTTACGGGGGTAAATATTCGTTATTTCCCAAACCGTGCGGCTAAGGGAAAAGCCTTTGATTTGAAAGTATCAGAAATGGTAATTTTACCCGAGGTAAAATACCTTTCAAATGGTGATTCGCCCTTGTTTTTTGACCTTAATAAAGATGGTTTGAAAGACCTTTTATTAGGAAAAGGGAATGGCAGATTAGAGTTTCACAAAAATACTGGAACGAAAGAAAAGCCCGTATATATCCTTGAAAATGAGGAACTTGGAGGTGTTATTTCAGACTACACCGTAGGCGGAATTTCACTAACTGCTGCGGATTTGAATGGTGATGGAAAGGAGGAATTAATCACTGGTAGCAGAGATGGATATTTGCGAATTTATAAAAATCTAATTGAACAAAATCAGGCTAAATTTGTAGCAGACAGTTCATTAGTTTTTGATGAATTTATGGGTAAAAATAGTAAAGTTCAAATTGGTGGTGGATTAACATTGGCAGTGGCAAATTTGGATAATGATTATATTCCTGACATTCTTGTAGGAACAAATACGGGTGGGTTAAAAGTCTTGAAGAATACTTCAAAATTTATCATTACTGCTAATGAAGAACCGATAAATTCGCTGGTTTATCCAAATCCCACGAATAGATATGTGTATGTAAAAAATACTTATGTTGCTGACTATGAAATACTTAACTCATCAGGATTTTTTGTCCAATCTCAAAAAAAT
This sequence comes from Cytophagales bacterium, assembly GCA_031424875.1. Lineage (GTDB taxonomy): Bacteria > Bacteroidota > Bacteroidia > Cytophagales > Spirosomataceae > Arcicella. Next base: position 774 of record JANPIG010000309.1, on the reverse strand, counting down.
CAGAAACCAAATCAGGAAACGGTTTTTGATTTAGGTTTACAGAATGATGGCGTTTACTTTTTAAGAATTACATCGGAAGGAAAAGAGCCGCAGGTTAGGAAGATTGTTTTGAAGAAATAATTGTTTCGATTTTTAGACCACTGATTGTACTGATAGGACGGATTTACCCTGATTTTTCAATAATAATTTTGAACATTTTGATGTCTAATTTTTATTTTAAATCTGTATTGATTCGAAAAATCCGTACAATCAGTGGTCTATTGTTTGTTATGAAGAGAAAACCGCTTTGAAAACAGGTTCAAATTTACGAACTTTGTTTATAGACAATTATATTCAAGATTTGCTTACCTTACCGCAAATTGCGAAAATCCTTACAATGGCAAAGAATATCCCTAAGAATCCTGACCGCCCGAAAGAACGAAAACCTCAGCAACAACTTTCGTTCAATTTCAACTTAAAAAAATTAAGCCAAAGTGAACAGTTCAAATTTGTAATTGGAATTCTGTTTATGTTGGTGGCATTTTTCATGCTTTTCGCCTTCTTGTCGCATCTTTTTACGGGCGATGCCGATCAAAGCGAAGTAGATTCATTGGCTTCAATTTCCAACAAAGGCAAAAAAGCTCCTGTAAATCCTTTTGGACTATACGGAGCAAAATTATCAAATCTTCTTATTTTTGAACTCTTTGGTTGGTCAGCATTTTTGCTGATTCCAGTCTTGTTTGTAGCAGGATATAAGTTGACCTTCAAACGTGAATTATTTGCCCTTGAAAGCCT
>JANPIG010000308.1:0-2199 GCA_031424875.1 Cytophagales bacterium | reverse complement strand
CAAACACTGCGGGATAATTTGGAGCGTAAATTAGTGGGAATCAATCTATTACCACCCTTATTTACGATGAATGAATTGCAAAAAGTGTATGAAGCAATATTGGGACAAAAACTGCACCGAGGTACATTTCAGCGAAAAATTTTAGGTTTAGGAATTTTGCAAAGGCACGAAAAACAGTTTTCGGGAAAGGCTCACAAAGCTCCATTTTTGTATAGTTTTGGGTAATAAAAACTCCCTCAAAAAATCAATTCTGAGGGAGTTTTTATATCTAAAAGAAATCTTGAATCTTACAATCCTTTCGCTTTCTTCACGATTTCGTCTGCCAAGTTTTGTGGTACGAATTCGTAATGAGAGAAAGTTAAGTTTGCCGTAGCACGTCCTGATGACATAGTACGCAAATCTGTGATATAACCGAACAATTCAGATAATGGAATGTCTGCTTTCAAGATAACGGCTCCTTGCTTAGAATCCATACCTTTCATCATACCTCTACGACGGTTCATGTCTCCCGTGATTGGTCCTGTGTATTCGTCAGGCGTAACCACTTCAACTGCCATGATGGGTTCCATGATTTTTGCACCCGCTGCCTTGGCTGCTTCTTTATAACCCAAACGTGCTGCCATTTCAAACGACAAAGCATCTGAATCGACATCATGGAATGAACCGTGATAGATTCTCACTTTCATCGAATCCATTGGGAATCCTGCTAATGCACCCGTTTTCATGGCTGCATCAAAACCTTTCTGGATTGAAGGAATAAATTCTTTTGGAATAACACCCCCCACGATTCCGTTGACAAATTCCAATCCGTCTTTACCGTCTTCACGTGGTCCCATTTCAAATACGATATCGGCAAATTTACCTTTACCACCCGATTGTTTCTTGTAAACTTCACGGTGTTCAGTAGATTTGGTCAATGCTTCTTTATAAGCAACCATTGGCGCTCCTTGGTTTACTTCTACTTTGAATTCACGACGCATACGGTCGATGATGATTTCAAGGTGAAGCTCGCCCATTCCTTTGATAATAGTCTGTCCTGTTTCTTCGTTAGACTCAACTTTTAAGGTAGGATCTTCTTCAATCAATTTACCAATTGCTTTCGAGAAGTTATCTTGATCAGCTGATTTCTTAGGCTCAATGGCATAACCAATAACTGGCTCAGGGAATACCATTGATTCCAATACGATTGGGAATTTCTCTGCGGATAAAGTATCACCCGTTTTGATGTCCTTGAAACCTACAACTGCCGCAATATCACCAGCTTCTAATCTTTCGATTGAGTTCTGCTTGTTTGCGTGCATTTGGAAGATACGTGAAATACGCTCTTTGTTTCCAGAACGGTTGTTCAAAATATATGAACCTGCTTCCAAAACGCCTGAATAAGCACGAACAAAACACAAACGACCCACGTAAGGGTCAGTGCAATTTTGAAGGCTAAACCAGCAAATGGGTCGGTAACTGTTGGATGACGAACGATTTCTTGATCAGTACGTGGGTCTGTTCCGATAGTTGATTCTCTGTCCATTGGTGAGGGCAACAAAGCCATCACATAATCCAACATCGTTTGAACTCCTTTGTTTTTGAAAGAAGAACCACAAAGCATTGGAACAATTTGCATAGCAATCGTAGCCTTACGAAGAGCGGTTAAAATCTCATCTTCTGAAATAGATTCGGGATCTTCAAAGAATTTCTCCATCAAAGTATCATCAAAATCAGCTACTGCTTCTAATAATTTTTCACGGTATTCAGTGGCTTCTTCAATCATATCTTCTGGAATAGGCACAACTTCAAAAGTCATTCCTTTATCATGCTCATTCCATTTGATACCACGGAAGTTTACTAAATCAACAACTCCTTCGAAGTGGTCTTCCGCACCGATTGGCAATTGCAATGGCACTGCATAAGAACCCAACATTTCTTTTACTTGCTTGCATACGTTCAAGAAATCAGCACCCGAACGGTCCATTTTATTCACGAAACCCAAACGAGCTACGTTATAGTTGTTAGCCAAACGCCAGTTGGTCTCAGACTGAGGCTCAACACCATCAACTGCACTGAATAAAAATACAAGCCCATCTAATACACGCAATGAACGGTTTACTTCCACCGTAAAATCTACGTGACCAGGTGTATCAATGATATTTACGTGGTAATCTTGATCTCTGTATTTCCAATCTACGGTTGTAGCAGCCGAAGTAA
>JANPIG010000307.1:0-3796 GCA_031424875.1 Cytophagales bacterium | reverse complement strand
AGCCGTTCTTACACTTGGGCATCCTCGCACACATTGTCCTTGTGCATAGAAAGTATATGTGCCTGCGGATGTATTGGTTGGGATAAATTCTGAACCTGTTCCCACTTGATTACCGCCTGTTGGAGCGTCCCACCAAGTGATTGTACCGTTTTGAGCTTCTGAAAATGTTACGGAAAAACCACTTACACAAAGCGGGTCTTTTCCAACGGCATCATAAGGTAAGAGTGTCCAAGTGCCTGTTGGGTTCTCGCCAATAAAACCAGATAGCGGTTGTGCAGGGGCAAATGTTCCAGAAACGGGAGGGCTATAAAAGTTAATTGGCGTACCACCGTCCTCAAAAACGGTCGTTATTGTTGGATTATTAGAACCTCCATAAGTATTTGTGTTAACCAAAGTGACAATTTTACCGCTTGGCGATTTCACTCTAAATTGTGTTTCATTATGATAGGGCCAAGTCTCAGTATCACCAACCCCACAACTATTCTCATATCCTCCTTTTTGTTTTCTCCAGGTAATAGAAACACTAATTTTTTTAATAATACTATTCAAAGTAGGAATATTGATTGAAGGATCTACACTTCCTGTACTTCTTCTTCCAGCATCATATCCAACTGTTCCACCTGTATATGTATAAGTACCCGATGCACCATTATTACAATCAACTAAATCTGCCTGCAAACCATTTCCCGTTGTAATAGCTGTGCCTTCACAAATAACTCTACTCGTAGTTGTGGTGGGACTTGTAACCAGTCCTGTTATCAAAGCCGCCGCCGCAGTAGAATCACTAATACAGCCATTTTTATAACAAGCAACTGAATAATAAGTCCCTCCAGTGGGAGGAACACTAATCGAGCTCACGCCCGACGCTCCATTAGACCATATCGTAGTACTACCGCCTGTACAAGCTGATGATGTTAAGGTAACAAAATTATTATCACACAAAACAATAGTTCCGAAAGGGGTTAAAGTTGGTCTTGATGGACGTGGGTTAACGGTAATGGTATAATTAGCTGATGCTGTTTCAGTTCCTTCTACAACCGTAACCGTAAAAGTTACAGGAGTTGCTACCAAATACTCTGGTAAATTGAAAGTTGTTGTTCGAGAAGTTGAGAAAACACCTCCCGCCGTTGAACTCCAACTGTAACTGACCGCTGTAGTGTCTGTGCATGAAGGGGTGACCGCTACTAAAGTTTTCAGTAATTCAGAACAAACAGCGGTGGGAATATTATCTTGAATGGACACCGATAATGGACAAGTTGGACTCGCTCTTTGGGCAGATGAAGCTTTCTGAGGTGAAGTAGGCAAACTTTTTTGGGCAATCGAAGTAGAAAAAAATCCAAAAAATAATACAGTAATTAGTAGCAGTTGTTTCACAAGCGTGGGTTTTAAAAGTGGAGATTATTAATTATTCTGAGATCCTTTAAATTACTATACAAATTTATGTTTAATAAACTATTTACCAAATATTCATGAAATAAGATGACAAACGCTCAAATTCATTATTTATTAAGATTAAAATTTTATTTTTCTATAATTTTAATCTCCTATTAACCCAAAAACTGTCCCAAATAATTCCTCGCCGTCAAAATCGCTGACTCCACGTCTTCTGGCGAACCTTCGTAGGCTTTGTCTTCTACCTCAATCACCACAGGTCCACGGTAGCGAACGTCTGTGAGGGCAGCAAAGAATTTTCCCCAATTAATGTCTCCTAATCCTGGCAATTTAGGCGAATGATATTCCAAAGGATTTGCCATAATTCCTACTCGATTGAGTTTGTCTGGATAGACTTTGGCATCTTTCAAATGAATGTGATGCAAGCGTTCTGAATAGTCATAAATCGGCTGACAATAATCCATCATTTGCCAAACTAAATGTGAAGGGTCGTAATTGAGTCCGAAGTTTTTGGAAGGAATTATCTTAAACATTTTATCCCAAATGGCGGGTGTTGTTGCCAAGTTTTTACCCCCAGGCCATTCGTCATTCGTAAAAAACATGGGACAATTTTCGATGCCAATATTGACATTTTCTTCTTCGGCAACCTTCACAATATCCGTCCAAACGTCCTTGAATTTATCTAAATTATACGCTACATTTTTCTGCGGGTCACGCCCTACAAAAGTATTCACCACAGGAATTCTTAATTTGGAAGCCCCACGAATAATCTTTTTAATATGCTCAATATAAACCTCCGCTTGTTCAGCATTTGGGTCGAGAGGATTTGGATAATACCCTAATCCTGAGATAGTTATATTTCTATCGGCAGTATATTTTTTAATATACGCTATTTGTGCATCATCAAGGGCATCCACATTAATATGGCTTACACCTGCATACCTACGAGCATCTGCATTGCCTGCGGGCCAACACATGATTTCGACACATTTAAAGTTTTTTTCTGAAACAAAGTCAATAACTTGTTCAAAAGTATGGTCGGCTAAAATAGCACTAACGAGTCCGAGTTGTAGCATAATAAAATATTTTTTTTAATTCCCTACTTTTAAATTTCCACCAGAAGCAACATTAACGATTGCTCCCGCTTTTTTGATTACCTTTTTTGCAAAACAGTTTCCATTAACTGCAACCGTATGTCCATTAATTGTAACTTCATCAGTTAATGTTGGAATTCGCCCACAAGACCAAGTATTTCCATCGTTCCAATTACCCGAGGAAATAGAAATGACTTGGGTACAAGTAGGTACATAAAGCCACAAAGCACTGATTCCACCTCCCATCATGTAATATCTGGAATTAGCATACCAACCAACATGATAAATGCTTGCCGCAGGATTATTATTAGGGTCGCTAATACCCTGAGTTCCGTAAACTCCGCTCGTACCGCCTGTACTACTTCCTTTTAGCCAAGTCCATAAATTAGTAGAAAGGTCATATTCCCACATATCATCTCTTGTGTTGTATGAAGAAGCTATTTTGCCAAATCCTCCCATAATAAACAATTTATTATTTGAAAAGAAGCTACTCCCTTGTTCTCTTGCTCCCACAAAATTAGTAGCAGCAGGGACACCTTTCACACCAAGCACCCCATCTGCTTGTGCATTATCAGCGTCACTTCCACTAAGCCACCGCCAATTATTGGTTGTAACATCGTATTCCCATAAATCGGAAAGGGTTGAACCTCCACCTCCCGAACCATACAATTTATTTCCACCAAAAATATAAGCCTTTTCATTGTTAGCCCATGTAAAACTATTTTTCCTTCCTTCTGGTGTATTCGCTGGGGCAGCAATACCTTTCGTCCCATACACACCCGTTGCACCAAAACCTGCTTTACTACCTTTAAGCCACCGCCAATTGTTTGTGGCAGGGTTATATTCCCAAACATCATTCAGTACAGCATTTAAGGATCTAAACTGGTAATCATGAGTCCATCCACCAAATAAATAAAACTTGTCATTATATACCCATCCACTACTCATTTCTCTTGCTCTGGGTACATTATTAGGGTCTGCTACGCCTTGAGTTCCATAATCCCCTTCATCATTAAATGTATTAGAGCCTTTTAGCCATGTCCACATATTTGTACTCAAGTCATATTCCCAAAGGTCATTATAGCCCGAATAATAAGCATTTATAAAACCTCCCATTAAATAAAGTTTATTGTTATGAGTCCATGTAACTGCATTTATTCTCGCACTTGGCACATTCGTTGAGGCTGGTACTCCTTTTGTTCCGTAGTTTCCAAGTTGGTCATTCATGGTTGAGCCACTCAACCATGTCCAATTATTGGTACTGAGGTCAAATACCCATAAATCGTTCTTTGCACCATACGCATTTAAAC
>JANPIG010000306.1:0-1202 GCA_031424875.1 Cytophagales bacterium | reverse complement strand
AATGATACAAAAAATATTTTTAGCAGAAGGAGCCATTGTAGCCTTTTCTGGAGCAATAGTTGGATTGGTTTTAGGCTTTACGCTGTGTTGGTTACAACAAACGTATGGTTTTGTTTCTATGGGAATCGTGGGAGCTTTGATAGATGCTTATCCCGTAAAAATGCAATTTTGGGATTTTTTTTTCACGGCTTTAGTCGTGATAATTATCACCATGATAGCATCTTATTTCCCTGCTAAGAAAGCATCTTTGGTAGGAGAAAAGAAGTGAAGGAGGAAGGGAAGGAGTGAAATAAATACTTTTTATGTATCACCATTTCCCCTTTCCTCCTTCCTTCTATTCTCCTAACTATATTTCTCTTTTATCTGAAACAAAATCCAGAACCCAATAAATGCTCCTAAAATACCGCTAAACCAATTTCCCATGCACAAACTGTAAATCAAGCTCAGAAATTGAGCGTAATACATATACTTCCAACCCTGCATTTTTTGAGCGAATAATCCTGGAATAGCTAAGGCATCTAAAATCACCATAATTAATAGAAAAATCATACCTAAACCATAAATAAAACTTCCAGCAAACCAAGCAAGAGGTGAAAATAGGGCTGTTATTCCAACACCTAAAACCCCAAATATTACGCCAATAATTGCCAAAAATGGGGCAATTTTTACGAATAAATCTTTGATATTATCGGGAAAAGCAGGTAATTGTTTTGTGAAGATGGGTTCTAATTCTTTTTCGAGTGGAAGGGTATTTGTTTCCATATTGTGCGTTGGGTTTATGTGAAAAGAAATCAATTTCCACATAAACTACCTAAAAATCAAGCAATTAGACGAATATTGAGTATTCGGTATTTTTTAATAGATGGGTAAACGGTTTTGTGGAAAAATTCTGGGGGAACCGTTTATCTTTCACCGTTGACCGTTAACCGTTGCAAAGTTCTGACATAACAATCTTTATAAAAATGTCCTTTGCCATAGAGTTTTGCCATCATAATTGCTCCTTCATATTCCATAATGGTTTGTTCAGCTAATTTTTGGGCTTGTTCGGCAGAGTGATTATGTCCGTACAAAAACGTTAACGCATCCATCCAGCCCGTGATGATTTCTTGTAAAATTTCTCTAAAAAGTGGATATTGATTGACTGTTTCCAAAATGGTATTTCCTACAATACAACCTCCCTCAGCACTAAAAACAGTTCTTGA
>JANPIG010000305.1:0-8422 GCA_031424875.1 Cytophagales bacterium | reverse complement strand
GGAATAGATGAATGACTCAATATAAGACATTCGTTTGAGGGCTTCTACGAAGATTTTTATCAGAAAAAATAAGCCAATCAAAATGTGTAAAATATGCAAACCCGAAAGCATATAAATAAACCCTTTTGAATTTCTTATGTCTCCACTTTTTGTAAATAATTGTTGCCAACCGATGAGTTGGAGTACAATAAAAGCAATCCCTAATGATAGCGTAATTGCCATCAATATCCTGTAAATCAGATACTTATCTTCTTTAAAATAAATATTGGCAAGGTGCAAAGTAAGACTACTAATGACTATTAGAAATGTACTGATATAAAAGATTTTGGGGATTTCTATTTTGTCGAAACCTGCATCGGGGCGTTCTAAATTCAAGTATGAAGTTAGTAAAAACAAAAACATCAATCCGCTCCCAAAAATGGCGAGTTGAAGCATAAACTTAAAAGGTTCTCTTCGTTGCATTTTATTTATGTAGCACGGAAATCCGTTCCGTGCAGCGACAAAAAACACGGAACCGATTTCCGTGCTACATTTTTCCTTGCCAAACTGCGTATTCAGCAAAAACTTCTTTCAAATCAATTTCCTGATTAAAAATCCCAAAAACTGTTGAACCCGAACCCGTCATGCTGGCGTATTCAGCTCCGTGTGTGTATAAGGAGTTTTTGATGGTTTCAATGGCTGGATATTTGGGTAAAAGATGATTTTCAAAATCATTTTTTACTACATCAATCCATTGATTTACAGGAGTTTGTAGTATTTCTTTCAAATCAATATTAGCTTTTTGAGGCTTTACACCTGAATATGCTTCTGCTGTTGAGATATGAATATTTGGATTGACCAAAACGATAAATTTATCTGATAAATTAACCTTTATATCTGCAAATTCATCCCCTTTTCCAAAGCAAAATTTTGGTTTATTTTGAATGAAAAAAGCACAATCACTACCCAATTGTCGGGCGTAATTTTCCATGGTTTCCACACTCATATTTAACTCAAAAAGCTCATTTAAAGTTTTAATCGTGAAGGCACAATCTGCCGAACCACCGCCTAAACCAGCCCCAATTGGAACAATTTTGTGCAAATGAATCATCACGGGCGGGAGTTTAAAGTCGTGACTGGCAAGTTGATAGGCTTTGAGGCAAAGATTAGTTTCGGGATTTCCAGGAATTTCAATGCCTGTACTTTTGAAGGACAATTTTTTAGCGGGCAAAATCTCCAAAACATCAACCCACCCTACAGGATAAAAGCATGATTCGAGGTTATGAAATCCGTCTGGGCGTTTTTCAGTAATATATAAACCGATGTTAATTTTGGCGTTTGGGAAGGAGAGCATTTTAAATTAGGAGAAAAGGGGGAAGGGAGGAAGGGAGAAAGAAAAATGAAGACGGGGGTAAAGGGTAGAAAACAAATCGATTCTATATCCTTTTCTCCCTTCCTACTTTTCTCCCACCCTCCTTATTTCAATTCTTGAAAACGATTTGGATAATCACTAATTAATCCATCAACGCCCAAGACTTTCATGGCTTTCATATCTTCCACGGTGTTCACCGTCCACGGAACCACTTTTATGCCTTTTTCGTGGCACATATCAACTCTTTTTTGAGTCAGATTTTTGTAATATGGACTGAAAATATCTGGGTTAAATCCTAATTTTGTTAAACTTGGATCTACCATTTCATTCTCTACCAAAGCCGATAAAGTTACTCGCTTATATTTCTTAGCATCCATCTGTATCTTCCAGTATTTCAATACGTTAAAGTCAAAACTTTGTAAAATTACTCGTTCTGGTTTTAGGTATTTTATAATTTCTTTATACACTAAATCAGAAAATTCTTCGACTGTTTTGGGCTGAGAAATACCATATGCTGCCTCTTCTGATTTTATTTCAATATTATACTTTACAGGCTTCATTTTTTTCTCCTTGATATATGCTTCGCAAGCCTGTATCATTTCGCTCAAAAGGGGCTTGTGCGTAGCTAACTTTTGCTGTTCTGGAAACAAAATATTTCCCCGAATCCCCGAATCGTATTGCTTGATTTCTTCATAATTCATGGTATAAAGATTCAAGGATTTTTCGTCCGCCTTTGTTACGGGCGAGCCATCAGGTTTTGAGCAGAAAAGCATATTCATATAAGGCTCGTGCGAGACGACAACTTTGTGGTCTTTTGAAATACAAACGTCTAATTCCAAGGTATTTACGCCTAAATCAAGGGCTTTTTTGAAGGCTGGAATGGTGTTTTCAGGCATCAATCCTCGACAACCTCGATGTCCTTCAAAATCAAAATTTTGAGCATTAGTCGTAGTCATAATCATGAATAATAAGACGATTTGGAGATATGGGATTTTCATTTTTTCAAGTGTATGGGTGAATTAGTGACGATACCAGCTATGGGGCATCTATAGAACTGGATAACGACCAATATCAGCTAATATATTTCGCAGTATTATTAAGTCAATATCGTTCATTTTAAGCAATTGTTAATCTCAATGTATCGTTACGTAAAATTCTTTTACTCATAGCATTATTTTCCTTGCTCTTGCTTTGGTTAAACTTATAAATAAATCAAGTGCTAAAAAACGCTCCAATTCTATGGATTCGTCAATACTTATAACGCCATCTTTTTTACGAGTAACAAGTTCTTCAACTCGTTCCGAAATCCCCTCTGGTGCTTTTAGGCTAACAACCTGTTCGGGATTCAATCGTGCTATCACTTCGGCAATATCACCAAAAACTTCTGAAATAATCATGTGCTTATTTTGTTTTTTCTAATCAAATATAGCTATTTATTTTGAGATTTATCTACTCATGCTACATCATTATTGTCTTTGCCAGCCACGAAAAATAGGTTTTACACAATTCTCAACTTCGCAAAACTTAATAGCAGAGTCTTCTCCCCTATCGACCCTTCAAACTGAATGATGGCTTTGCGGTCGGTGCCGTTTATGTCTATCTTTTTTACTTTTCCGTAACCAAATTTCAAATGTTCTACTCGGTCATTTTCTACTAAATTTTTGGTATCGCTTGGCATAAAGTCTTGCGACGGGCTGTATGTATTTGCTACTTGCGGACGTTGTGCATTAGAAGGTCTAATCAAATTAGCAATGGGCGTTTTGGTATCGGGCGTATTGAAATCAGGCATTTTTTGCTCCCGATTCGACATTCTTACAAAACCCTGTGGCAACCTCTGTGTATCTTCAACGGCTCTACGAATATTCTTGGCAAACTGTAAATATTTGGGGTCAATTTCATCTAAAAAACGACTTGGTTCGCAGGGTTTCAATCTCCCGTATTGATAGCGTGTCTCGGCATAAGACATCATTAATTTCTTTTCCGCACGAGTAATGGCTACGTAAAATAGCCGTCTTTCTTCCTCCAAATCTGCCCGACTTTGTAGCATCATTTGGCTTGGGAAAAGATCTTCCTCCATACCTACGACATATACATGATTGAATTCCAGACCTTTAGCTCCGTGAATGGTCATCATCGTTACTCGGTCATTGTCGCCATCGGGATCGTCTTGGTCGGCATTGGTCATTAAGGAAACATTCTGCAAAAATGCCGAAAGCGTTTTCTCTTCCACGTCCGTATCAGGATTATCTACAAACTCTTTAATGGAGTTCAGAAGTTCCTGCACGTTTTCGTAGCGAGACAATCCTTCCACGGTTTTATCTTCGTGTAATTCCCTCAACAAACCTGATGCTTTGGCGATGTGGGATGCCACTTCATACGCATCTTTTTTCTGAGATTCCGCCATGATTTTGAAGGACTTTATCAAATCGGCAAAGCCTTCGATGGTATCGGCAAAACGTCCAGCTTGATACTGACGAATATTGGAAACTACCTGCCAAACGGGAATTTGTTGCTCGGAGGCGGTGATGGTGATTTTAGCAATTGTGGTATCGCCAATGCCTCTTTTGGGTAAATTGATAATGCGTTTGAAAGCCTCTTCATCACTTTGATTAACTACAAAACGGAAGTAGGCAATCAAATCTTTCACCTCTCGACGTTGGTAAAAAGACAAACCCCCAATGATGCGATATTTTATATTTAGTTTACGCAAAGACTCTTCAAAAGTACGAGATTGGGCGTTGGTTCTGTACAAAATGGCAAAATCGGTATTGCGTAAACCTAAGTTCATTTTCGACTCAAAAATATGGGTCGAAATCATCCGTCCTTCTTCATTATCCGAACTCGCTTTTATCAGTTCAATCAACGAACCTTCTTCGTTTTCGGTAAAAACATTTTTCTTTAATTGGTTCTTGTTTTTGGCAATAACCGAGTTAGCGGCTTCCACAATATTGACCGTAGAACGATAGTTCTGTTCCAACTTTATGGTGGTCATATTGGGATAATCTTTTTCAAGATTTAGGATATTTTCAATACTTGCACCACGGAAAGCGTAAATGGATTGAGCATCATCCCCCACTACGCAAAGGTTCTGTGAAATATCAGATAACTTCTTGACAATCAGGTATTGAGAGATATTGGTATCTTGAAACTCATCCACCATCACATACTTAAATTTACGCTGATATTTGTCCAAAACGGCAGGATGGTCTCTGAAAAGAAGATTAGTATTAAACAACAAATCATCAAAATCCATAGCATTTGCCTGAAAGCAACGGAGAGCATAAATCTTATAAAGCCTGCCCATTTCGGGCAGTTTTGCTGCCGCATCATCCGCTGCAATTACGGGATTATTAAGGTAATCATCAGGCCCAATCAAGCGGTTTTTAGCGCCAGAAATTCGACCATACACTACATTAGGTTTATAAATTTTATCATCTAAACCACGCTCTTTCACGATGCTTCGTATGAGTGATTTTGAGTCGTCGGTATCATAAATAGAAAAGTTGGAAGTATAGCCCAAATGCTTGCCATCAAACCGAAGAATTTTGGCAAAAACCGAGTGAAAAGTGCCCATCCATAAGTTTTTGCCTTCATTTCCCACTACCTGTTCAATACGATGACGCATCTCACCAGCAGCTTTATTGGTAAAAGTCAAAAGAAGAATTTGGAAGGGGTCAATGCCCTTTTCAATAAGATATGCCGTGCGATAGGTAAGCACCCGAGTTTTGCCCGAACCTGCGCCCGCAATAATCATCAATGGTCCGTTGATATGTTGTACCGCTTGTTGTTGCGGTTCATTAAGTCCTTTTAAGTAATCCATAATTGTTTTAATCCTTATTCAGGTTCAAAATTACGAAAAAATAAGGGAGAGGGTGGGGTTTTGTTTGGGAAGTTTTATAAGATGAAATTTAGGGTGAAATAAACATTCATAAAATTTACCATTAACTAAAAAATATCAATCCAAACCTCCATTTTCCATAATTATTTGTAGCTTTACAACTTAACATTACGACCAATAATTTCCAAAATGCCTCTCAAAATATTACTAGCCGATGACCACGAAATTCTCCTCGAAAGCCTTGCGGATTCTATCAATCAGCGAGAGGTTTTTGAGATAGTTGCCACCGCTCGAAATGGGCAAGAGGTATTGCATCAATTGAGTATCTGCGAAGTCGATGTGTTGGTTTGTGATATGCAAATGCCTATTTTAGACGGCATTAGCACAATTTTACAGGTTAGACAATTATATCCTGACGTAAAGATTCTGATGCTTTCGATGCTTGAAGATGCACCTCATATTGAAAGAGCTATGCAAGCGGGGGCATTGGGTTATGTACTGAAGAAAGCAAAAAAAGCTGAACTCGAAAAAGCAATTTTGACTGTAGCAAAAGGAGAAAAGTATTTTGCCGACGAAATCCTACAAATCTTGCAAGTACCCGAACCTACCCAAGATAATCTCCCAACAGGACTTACGCTTCGTGAAATAGAAATTTTGACATTGATTGCCAAAGAATATTCCAGCCAACAAATTGCGAAGGAATTAAAGATTTCCATCAACACCGTAGAATCTCACCGCAAGCATATTTACCAAAAATTAAATCTAAAAAATCTTGCTGGGGCAATTCGTTTTGCTCTTCATTATCGGCTGATTGAATAGCAATTACCATTTACTAAATATCCTCAAGTATCACGGCAAACCGTGATTGACACAGTTTTTTGCATTGAGTAGCTTTGTCTAAAAAGCAAAACTCATGAAAAATATTACTTTTCTCCTCTTTCTCTTTATTGCTCAATACGCTCATTCCCAAGGAATTGGCATTGGCAGTACGAATCCTCCACATGCAAGTGCAGCATTGGATGTTAACAGCACAACTAAGGGTTTATTGATTCCTCGTATGACTACGGCAGAACGCAATGCCATTGTCTCACCCTTGAAAGGCTTGATGGTATTTGACAATACCACTAGTTCCTTTTGGTTTTATAATGGCACAGTTTGGGAACAAGCCTCTCTCAATAACCAATGGGCTGTCAATGGCTCCTCGATTTCATATTCGGGTGGTAGAGTGGGCATAGGCACAAACAATCCCCAGGCACGTATGGCGGTTGACAGTAGTTTGATGGTGGATCAAAGTAATTCTAATCAGGGTTTTTTAGACAAAGGGGCTTTATACTTTGGCAGTGATAAAAAAATTGGGATTATTCGTAGTTTTTTATCAGGTTCTTCTGGTAGGAATGGCTTAGGATTTTTTACCAATAATACTCGCCGAATGACGATTGATAGCACGGGACAGGTGGGCATTGGTACAATCAACCCCTTGCAAGCTCTGCACGTAAGCGGGAGTACCTATCTGAATGGAAATGTTGGTATAGGCTCTTCTACGCCTGATTATGCCTATGAAAATTTGCTTGGATATAATCATATGTTCTACGGTTTAGGGGTTGGAACAATACCTAATTCAACCTATCTGTTGGACGTAGGTACTGGGAGTAGTAATTCCCGTTTTAGAGGTAATGTTTCGATAAGCAATGATTTAACGGTTAGTAATAATTTATTGGTAAATAATAATTTACAGGTGAATAATAACGGAGTGGTTGATGGTTCATTAACTGTGAATAATGGTAAAGGTGTAGCTTATAATTCCACCAGTGCCACCAATTTGAAAATTTATCCATTTACAACTGCCACGTTCGGAGCGGTTCTACCTGGATTTGGTCTATCTGCCGAAGGATCTATTGCCTTTAATGGTGGTTTTACAGGTACGCCAAGAGTATTTGTAGGTGATATAGATGTAACGGGCGGGTCTTCAGGAGAACTTTATCGAGTACAATTACAGCTTTATGGATGCTCAACAACCAGTGGTACAACATCTTGTAAGGCAAGACTCCTTAATACCAGTCCAAACCCTGTAAATTATAACATTACTTGGAATTGTGTTGCTATTGGTAATTAGCCATCAACGACAAAGGCACCGACACCACAAACCGTGTGCCTTTGTCATTTTCTGAATCTATCACTAACTCACCACCCATATTTTCTAACCGACTTTGAATATTTTTTAAGCCAATACCCTTCGACTGATTTTCGTGAATACCTCTGCCATTATCACACACTTCGAGCCAAAGGATATTGGCTTTTTCAAAGAGCGAAATCTGGGATTCTGTGGCTCTGGAATGTTTAATAATATTTTGAATTAATTCTAAACAAATCGCATAAATATTCAAATCAATCGTTTTATTTTTATAGGTTAAGTCATTGATTATCAACGTAAAATGAATATTTTGATTCGTATTTATTTTCTGAATCATGCGTTCCAAGGCATTCTCTAAACCTTCTTTCTCCAATTCTTCGGGCATTAAATTATGCGAAAGAATTCTGACTTCTGAGTACGCATTTTCAGTCATGGAGAGGATATTAGAGTAAATTTTTTGCTCCCGTTCGGTCAAGTGTTCGGGGCTAATATTATCCAAAGAAACGTTGATTGCTGTCAGTAAACTTCCCAAATTATCGTGCAAATCTGCAGCCATGCGTTTACGTTCGATAGTCTGCCCTTTTTGCATAGCTTCCTTAATTTCATTGTAAGATTGTTGGAGTTCGGCGGTTCGTTCTTTTACCTTTTCTTCCAATTGCTCGTTTAGTTCCTCAATCACATTTTTTTGAGCTTCAACTTTTTTCTTTTGTGTTTGTAATAATTTTCGACTCAGAAACAAGCTGATAGAAATAATCATCAACAAAATGGCACCTGCAACAAAATAGTTTTTATACTTTCTTTGTAATAATACCTCTGATTTTTCTTTATTCAATAATACTTCACTTTTTTCTTCCGCAAACCTTTTTTCTAAGACACTTTTTTCATAGGCAAACTTCTCATTAAATAATTTTTCATGAAATTCTATATACTTTTCATGGGCAAACAGTGCATTTGCCCACTGGTCTTTCGCTTTATACGCATGATAAAGCGTTTCATGATTTCTGTATAAAATTCTTACATTCTTTGTTTTTTCTAATGATTTATTACTAAAAGCAAGCGCTTTGTCATAATCTTTCAGCCCCAAATAAGTCCTTCCTAAAAG
>JANPIG010000304.1:0-1655 GCA_031424875.1 Cytophagales bacterium | reverse complement strand
ACTTGTCCGACTTGTAATGGTGAAGGAAAACAAGTAAAAACTCGCTGTGAGGTATGTTTTGGAGAAGGCAGAACTTTGGAAGAGGAAATCATTCCTATCAAAATACCTGCAGGAGTTGCTGAAGGAATGCAATTATCAATGTCGGGCAAAGGCAATGTTCCACCACGTGGAGGTGTTGCGGGTGATTTGTTGATTGTCATAGAAGAGGAAGCCGATGAACTTTTGCACCGTGATGGAAATAACGTAATTTTTGACCTTTATCTAAACTTTGCTGATGCTGCTTTGGGTACTTCCGTTGAAGTGCCAACGATTGGTGGAAAAGCAAAAATTACGATTGAGGCTGGCACACAAGCTGGCAAAATTCTTCGTTTGAAAGGAAAAGGTATTAAAGAATTGAATGGTTATGGTGTAGGTGATGAATTAATACACGTAAATGTTTGGACACCAAAAAGTCTCTCGAAAGAAGAAGCCGAAATGTTGGAAAAACTGCGTAATTCGCCCAATTTTCAACCAAAACCAAGTAAAAGCGATAAAAATTTCTTTGAGAAAATGAAAGATTTTTTTAATTAGAATTTCAGTTTTGTAACTAATGAAAATACCCTCATTCTGAAAAATTGAGGGTATTTTTGTTTTCTTTTCTTATAAATGAAACTTACTTTATCTTATTTCGTTATTCATTCAGAATTTGAATTATCTTATCAAATTTAAATCGTTAAATTTTCTAATTAAAACCAATTTTCAAAAATGAAAAAATTACTTTTTTTAGCAGTTTTTGCTCTTTCCGCTTTCATTACTAATGCTCAACATGATATGAGCAAAGATGCCTCAAAAATGCCTTCACCTCCTGCTAAAACTTCGGCTACCGTTGGTGGAACAACGCTTACAATTAATTATCACCAACCAGCCGTTAAAGGGCGTAACGTATGGGCAGGTGATCTTGCTCCTTACGGAAAAGTATGGCGTACAGGAGCAAACAATGCTCCAACTTTTGAAGTAAGCAAAGACGTTATGGTAAATGGAAAAGCCTTGAAAGCAGGTAAATATGCCTTGTTTTCGATTCCAGGAGAGAAAGAATGGACTATTATTTTCAATAAAAACTTCAAGCAGTGGGGAAATTATGAATACAAAGAAGCAGAAGATGTATTGAGAGTAACTGCCAAATCTGAACCAAGTGAAATGATGGAGCGTTTTACTATCAAAGCGGAAGATTCTGGTAAAGTAACTATGATGTGGGATAAAGCAAAAGTATCTTTTACAGTAAAATAATTCAGTAACTGTTTCTCACTGTAAATCAGTTACTTAACATCAAAAAGTCGTCTGGAATTTATCAGGCGACTTTTTGTTTTTACACCCTTTTAAAAATTGTTAAGAAAGTTTTATTCCTTCCAAAAATTTTACTAATTTTATTTAATCGTATATTCACAGCACACTTTTGGAATGTAGATATCCTAACCATCATTCCGAAACACTGAAACAATATGAAAAAACTACTAACCGTAGCTTTTGTAATAATCCTTACAAACTCCACATTTGCTCAAACATTCATGGCTCAAACTAACCCTCCGATGTTGGGGAAAGTTTGTCCAGACTTTACTATGTCTGTTATCGGGGCAAATGGTATCGAAAAGCCCCTTGCTCTTAGTGAACTTCGTGGA
>JANPIG010000303.1:0-2493 GCA_031424875.1 Cytophagales bacterium | reverse complement strand
TAAAGATACAGGCTGAAGCCTGTGGTACTTGTTTAAATTGCTAAAGATACAGGTTGAAGCCTGTGGTACTTAATAAAACAAATCATGAAAACAAACTACGCCAGAAGTCTCCCTCACATTCAACCTATCGGAGCTACCTTTTTCATTACTTTTAGTTTGCATGGTGCCATTCCAAAAGAAAAAG
Organism: Cytophagales bacterium; assembly: GCA_031424875.1. Classification (GTDB taxonomy): domain Bacteria; phylum Bacteroidota; class Bacteroidia; order Cytophagales; family Spirosomataceae; genus Arcicella. The sequence goes on along the minus strand of JANPIG010000303.1, from coordinate 2,309 downwards.
TCCAGCAACTACAAAATGAACGCAATGCTAAAATAATTTTACTAAGAAATGAATACTCTGATAACATAAGAAAAGAGTTGGATATTGAGCAAAAAAGATATTTTCAAAAAATGGATACCATTTTAGATTCAACAGAACATGGAGAAAAATATCTTGCAGATTCAGCAGTGGCACAAATAGTAGCAGATAAAATCCATCAATATGATAAACAATACTACGATTTATTGGCTTTTTGCATCATGCCAAATCACGTTCATATTATTTTTGATTTGTATTTGCAATCTGAAAAAATTCCAATTCACGAAGAAGTTACGGATAAGAATTATAAACAGATTTATGACATTATGCAGCTTATCAAAGGTGGGTCGGCTTATAATTGTAACAAAGTTCTCAATCGCTCTGGACGGCTTTGGCAAGTAGAAAGTTATGATCGTTTTGTAAGAAATACGAAGGAGTTGTATAATATTGTTCTATATATCGCCAATAATCCTATAAAGGCTGGTTTAGTAAGGTATTGGAGAGATTTCTCTTTTACTTATGTACGGGAAGATTATCAACATCTTTTACCATAAATTACTACAGGCTTTAGTCTGTCATCATAACGTCTAAAATTACTGGCTGAAGCCTGGGGTAGATAAATTCTAAATTACAGGCTGAAGCCTGGGGTACATAAATTCTAAATTACAGGCTAAAGTCTGGGGTGCATAAATTCTAAATTACAGGCTGAAGCCTGTGGTACATGATTATGAAAGAAATAAAAAACGAATCCGAATACGAAAAGGCATCGGACAGAGCAGATGCCATTTTCAATGCCAAGAAAGGCTCACCCGAATACGATGAACTTCAAGTTTTGTTAAAAGCTCTGAAACAATATGAAGATGACTTTGTTAAAATGCTAAAAGGGAATTAGATGATATTTGTTAGGTTTTGAGAATGCCAAAAGTATTAACTTTACGATGACATATAAAAAATAAAATGACACAAACAGAAATAGCCGCTCTTCGTGAAAACTATACCAAAGGTAGTTTAGACGTTTCAGACGTAAGCCTTTCCCCTTTCGCCCAATTCCAGCAATGGTTTGACGAAGCCGTTGCCAGTCAGTTGCTTGAGCCCAACGCTTTGTTGCTTTCCACTGTTTCAACCGAAGGAAAACCTTCTGCGAGAATCGTTTTATTGAAAGGTATTGACACGGGTTTTAAATTTTATACTAATTATTTAAGTCGAAAGGGAACAGAATTAGTTGAAAATCCAAATGCTTGCATTACGTTTTTTTGGGCAGAATTAGAACGGCAAGTAAGAATTGAGGGGTTGATTGAAAAAGTGTCCTCAGATGATTCTGATGCTTATTTTAAGAGTCGTCCAAGAGCAAGTCAGATTGGAGCTTGGACGTCTAACCAAAGCATGGTGATTTCAGACCGTGAAATTTTGGAAGAAAGAGAAAAGCATTTGATTGAAAAATTTGGTAATGAACCAATCTCACGCCCTCCGCATTGGGGTGGCTATAGACTCGTGCCAAGTTATATAGAGTTTTGGCAAGGTCGCCCATCACGTCTGCACGACCGTGTGGCATATACGCAGGAAGAAAATGGCAATTGGAAGATTGAAAGGCTTTCACCTTGATTTTAGGAGATAGGAAAAAGGAGAAAGGGAGACAGAAGTAGTTCAATTTCCTGTCTCCCTTCTCCCTTTTTCCTTTTTCTTTTTATTCAAATTCAATCAAGACCTGATTTTTTTCTACATTTTGTTTTGGTGAAACTTTAATAGCTTTCACCTTTCCATCCCCTGCCGATTTCAAGACGTTTTCCATTTTCATGGCTTCTAAAATCAGGATAATATCACCTTTTTTTACGGTATCGCCCACTTGCACTTTTACATCTACAATCAGCCCAGGCATAGGAGCTTTCAAGTCATTAACTTTACTGGCATTGGCGTTGCCCATACCTAATTGGTCGAGCAAGAGGTCGAAACGGTCTTTTGCTGAAACAGTATATTGATTTTTATCGACCTTAATCAAGAAAGATTTTGCTTGATAATCAGCCTCCAAAACCTCCGCATTGAACGAACGATTTTTATAAAGAATACTGAAAATACCCTCTCTAATTTCAACCATATCCCAATTAAAAGGTTGATTATTAACCCTTAACCCCGACTTATCTTCCTGAATATCAAAGGTTTGATTATTTACTGTGGCTTTGAGCATATTTGAATTAAGATTTATTTACCAAATATACACCAATCAAAATAATTCCCATGCCTACAAAGTGCTGAATTTGTATAGCTTCCCCATCTAAAATTCCCCAAAGAATGGC
>JANPIG010000302.1:0-8559 GCA_031424875.1 Cytophagales bacterium | reverse complement strand
CATCATAGAGCCATAGGCTAGGTCAATTTCATAACAACAGATTCTAATCTGCTGAAAACATAAATTAACCAAATAATAATCCCGAAAATTAGCCATTCACACCCCAAACCCCTAAATTTCGTTTCCAAATAATTCCTTGATTATGAAACGATTTTTAACTGTTCTCTCTTTTTGCATTATTCCATTTTTCCTAAAAGCACAATGGCGCATCTCAGCTCCTGCCGCTGAACGCTTTTGCAAGATAAATCCTACGGGCGAAACCATCATTCCCAATGGTAGAATTATCAAGCCTTTGGGCAAAACGTATCGCATTGCTCCACATCCTTATGGTTTAGTAATGAGTCCCGATGGCAAGACTGTCATTACAGCCAATTCAGGCACTAACCCTTTCTCTATCAGTATTTTACAGAATATTTTTTCAGAAAAACCAATCATCAAACAAATCCCCAATACGCCCAAAACCGATGATAATTTGCTTTCGGCGGTGTTTATGGGTTTGGCTATTTCCCCCGACAATCGCCTTGTGTATGTGGCAGGTGGACAGACGAATAAGGTGTTTATTTTCAACATAATATCAGGCAAAAAAGTAGGCGAAATTAAGGCTAATGTTTCTTTCGACAAACAGGATTATTCCGATGGATATTTAGGTGATATGGTTATGAGTAAAGATGGTTCAAAGTTGTATGTGGTGGACCAAATTGGATTCAGAGTTGCGATAATTGATGTTAAAAAGAAGTCCGTAATTGCTAATGTAAAAACGGGTCGTTATCCTTTCGGAATAACGCTTTCGCCCGATGAAAAATCCTTGTACGTTGCAAATGTGGGAATGTTCGAATACAGTTTGGTCAAAAATCTTGATCAGAAAAATAAAAACACATATTTAAAAAAACCACCCTTCGGATTTGATACCAAAGAGATGCGTGAGGGCATAAAAATAGACGGAAAAGAAGTAGCAGGTCTGGGCGACCCAAACGTGCCTGAATCCTTTTCTGTGTGGGCATATAACCTCTCAGAATCTCAACCCAAGGTTGTTTCAAAAATCAAAACGGGTATTTTGGTAGGAGAAAAAATTGATGGCATTCCAGCCGTGGGCGGGTCAAGTCCAAATTCATTAGTAGCCACCGACCAATACGTTTTTGTGAGCAATGGCAACAACGATAATATCTCCGTAATTGATCCCAAATTAGGCAAAATAGTCAATACCATTGACCTCCAATTAGATGATAGACTCGGGCGTTGGAAAGGTGTAATTCCTTTTGGATTAGCTCTTTCACCAGACCAAAAACGGCTCTATGTGGCTGAATCAGGCATTAATGCGATTGGCGTGATTGATGTTGCTTCCATGAAAATCCTCGGACATTTGCCCGTAGGCTGGTTTCCTTCCAAGCTAAAAGTAAGTGCAGATAATACAAAATTAGTAGTGGCAAATGCCAAAGGTTTTGGCTCTGGACCAAACGGCGGTTCAACTTTCAAAGTCGGAGCAGAAGGCAGTTATATCGGTAGTTTAATGAAAGGCTCGGTAACAGTTTTGGACATTCCGAAAGATGAAAATTTGAGAGCTGAAACTCAGAAAACTATTGCCTACAATTTTAAGTTTGAGGAACAGAAAAAGAGTGGAAATAATCCTATTCCCAGTTATCCAAAAGAAAAGGACTCTCCTATCAAATACATCGTGTATATTTCTAAAGAAAACCGTACTTATGATGAAATTTTTGGACAATTAAAACAGGGAAGTGGTGACCCATCCATTGCCCGATATGGTGTAAATGCTTCGTTTTCAAACAAATTAGAAACTCAAAAAATCACCAAATGTACCGTAATGCCCAATCATTTAGCATTGGCAAAAAGATTTGGAACGGCCGATAATTTCTACGTAGATTCCGACCATTCAGCCGATGGACATCGCTGGCTATCAGGCGTTTATCCTAATGAATGGATGGAAACACACGTGTCAGCCGCCTATGGAGGCAAGCGTGAATACAAGCAAGAATCCAAAGCCCCAGGGCATTTTGCCTTAAATGGTTCATCTGGCAGTTTTTATCCCGAAGACTATAATCAAGACGGCTCGATGTGGGAACATTTTGAAAGACATAATATATCCTTTCACAACTACGGATTCACGACCGAACAAGAAGGTAATTATAACGACTCAACCATGAAAATCGGGGGCGAAATGTATGGCGTAAATTATCCATTGCCCAATGCCATGTACAAAAATACCGAATGGCAATTCCCTACCTATAACATGGCAATTCCCGACCAATTCAGAGCTGATGTTTTTATCAAAGATTTTCAGAAAAAATTTATGGGCGAAGGCAAAACTATGCCTCAAGTAATTCCTCTCATGCTCCCCAATGACCACGGGGCGGGCGAAAGACCCAGAGCTGGGTTTCCGTTCAGAGAAAGCTATATGGCAGACAATGATTTGGCTGTAGGACGAGTAGTTGAGTTTTTAAGTCATACACCTTACTGGAAAAATATGGCAATTATCGTAACAGAAGACGACTCGCAAGGTGGCATTGATCATGTAGATGCACACCGCAGTATTTTGCAGGTATTTTCACCTTATGCCAAACGAAATTACGTTAGCCATCAGCATTATAGCTTTGGCAGTATTTTTAAAACAATGTGGCATATATTAGGAATTCCGTATCTCAATCAGTACGATGCAGGAGCCACAGACCTTTCAGACCTCTTCACCAATCAACCAGATTTTATGCCTTACGATGCTGTAAACGTAGATAAAAGAATCTTCGACCCGCAAAAAGCATTTACCCCGATAGATGAAAAATTTGATTGGAAAGCTCTAAAAGAATCCCCTATTATGGACGATGACGATTACCTCTTCAAGACCCGTGAAGAAGAAGATAAAAAGGAATTGGAAGAAAAAGAATTTCAGTCAAATCCGAGATTGTACAAGAGTAAAAAGAAGAAAAAAGGGTAGTAAAACCTAACAAAGCAATCTTTGCCATGTATTGGAATGCTACACTGCAAAGATTGCCGTGCTATATAAACTATAACTCAACTATTTCACTATTCACTCCCAACTCCATAAAAAGTCTTTGCCAATAAGCCGAAACCGCAGGGTTATTTTTCTTCCGGGAAGCCGTAGGCTCAAATGGCTTTGCAATAAAAATCTGAGCCATTGAAAGGTTTGTCATTTGCCCTTTCATACCCACTGCATCTTCCCTCGCCCAACCTACTGCTGCCGCATCATCCACCGGAGGATTAACATGAAAATCACGCCGATTATTAGTTCTCATGCTCTCTACCATATCAGAAAGGAAATATACTTTTACATTAAAACCCTTTGCCGCTACTTTATCAATCAAAGGCAAAGCTGCCAAAATATCAGTATTATTTTTACTCGAAGAAGTATTTTGAGCTGCCAATTGAGAAAAAACAATCTTTTTAAAAACGCTTCTTTCTTTTTCCAAAGACATATTATATTCCGTTGAAATTGCTTCCGAGTCAGTTGAACTTGCCCCTTGCAATTCGCCTTTCTCGGTTCTACAAGTCAAATCAGTAGCCTTACCTTTAGCAGTATTTTCATGAATAAAATATACCTCAATTTTATCGCCCTTCGCCTTCACATTTTCATCAATCAACTGGTTAATAATCTTAGTATATTTTTCATTGATAAACTTTTTATTAACGTTCACGCTAATGGATTTATCAATAAAAATCATAGAACAATTCTTAGGTTCGTCAACTTCTTGGTATTTATCACCTGAATTCGAACAACTTAAAATAAAAGCAAATAGAATAAGAAATAAGTAGTTTTTTAATTGATTTTTCATGATTTTAAAGAGAGCATTCTATGTTAAAATGCTAAAGCCTTTTTATAGTGGTTATTTATTAAAAATGGAATTAATTTTCAAATTAATTAACTTTGCTCAACTTTGAAAGTTTATATAAAAATTGTAAAGCATTTTCAACAATTTAAAATTAAATCCGAAGATACTAACGGAAAATATTAGTAATTGTTATGAACAAGAATCAAAAAATATTTAGATGGATTTTCGTCATTTTCACGCTTATGATGATAGCCCTCGCCATTCACATGGGCATGAATACTACAGCCCCTTGGAACAAAAAAAAATCAGTACAAAGAGCATATTAATTAGGTATTGAGGATTAGGTTTCAAGGGTTAGTGAATAGCCATAAAATTCATTTATCTAAGTATCATATCTCCTAAAACCTAAATTACTTATTCAAAATCCGCTTAATATCATTTGCCTGCACCAAGTATTCTTGTAATTTGGCATAACTATCAGAAATCATCAAACCCTTGAATTTCAGAAGTGTAGTGATATATTCATCTAAGACCTCAATGATATTATCTTGGTTCTGACGGAAAATTGGAATCCATGTCTCAGGATTTGATTTTGCCAAACGTACCGTTGATTCAAAACCTGTACTTGCTAAATTAAAGATACTTTCCTCATCTTTTTCTTTAGCCAAAACCGTACTTGCCAAGGCAAAAGAACAAATATGGGAAATATGCGAAATATAGGCAGTGTGTTGATCATGAGCTACTGATTCTAAGTACGTTATTCGCATCTTTAAACAAGCTTCATACATTCGTTTTACTAAATCTACCAACTCAGGTTTTGAATTTTCAACATCACAAAGCACACAATTTTTACCATCAAAAAGATGATGAATTGCTGCTTCTGGACCTGAAAATTCCGTGCCAGCCATTGGATGAGTAGCCACAAAATTTTGCCGTTTTGCATGATATTTTACCCCATCTACTACAGGTCTTTTAGTAGAACCTACATCAATAACTACCTGATTTTCAGTCAGTAAATCTAAAATATGAGGCAACATTTCCGCTGTAGCATCCACTGGAGCTGCCACAATAATAATGTCAGATTGATGAATAGCATCCACTAAATTCATCGCTTTGTCTATTAATCTCAAAGAAAGAGCCTTGGCAGTGTGTTCCGCATTATTATCAACGCCAATCAAAACATCGGCAAAAGTATTTTCCTTCAAACTCAAAGCCATAGAGCCCCCAATTAGCCCCAGTCCTACAATAGTGATTGTCATTGTTTTATCTATCAGTAAACGGTCAAAGGTGAACGATTCACGGTTAAAAGTGAACGGACTATTACTACTCAATCATTTAAAAAAATAACACCGCAAACCGTTCACCCTTAACCGTTTGCCGTGTAGCAACAACTTACCTTTCTCCTTCAAAAACTTTTACCGCAGGCCCAATCAAGAATACATCTTGAAAAGAGCCATCGTCATTTTTAGTAAATTCAATTCTCAATTTTCCCCCCACCACATTAATATCCACAAATTTATCAAATCCATATCGCAGATTTGCCGATAACGCACAAGCCGTTACACCAGTGCCACAAGCATACGTTTCATCTTCAACCCCACGTTCATAAGTACGTACGTTCAAAGCATTATCTCCCACCACTTCCACAAAGTTCACATTAGTACCTCCCCTACTCACAAATGGCTCATTATATCGAATAGATTTTCCTTTGGTAAAAACGTCAAAATGCGCTAAATCCTCCACATATTCAACATAGTGCGGCGAACCCGTATTCATAAAATCATAAGAATCTGTCTGCTCAATATGATTTACATCAATCATTTTTAGTGAAATAACCTCGGGCGTAATCTTGGCTTCGTGTTCGCCATCAACAGCAATAAATATGGTAGAATCGCCAATAATGCCTAAATCGTGAGCAAAACGAACAAGACATCGTCCTCCGTTTCCACACATCGAGCCTTCTGTACCATCAGCATTAAAATATACCATCCGAAAGTCGTACCCTTCCGCATTTTGTAAAAGCATCAGACCATCTGCCCCCACCCCAAAACGGCGATGGCATAAATCAGCAATATATTTTTGAGAAACAGGAAATCTCTCCGTGCGGTCATCCACCACCACAAAATCATTTCCAGTACCTTGATATTTATAAAATTTCATGTTTCGATATTCGTTATCCGATGTCGGGGAAACGTACAGTATTCCATAATCCCCAATTACCTAATCCCTAAATCCCAATTGAATATTTTTCTCTTAAAACTCTCAAATGATGAATTTCATGCCCTGCAATCATCCAAATCAAAGCCTTTGCAGATACTGAATTTCCATTAGCATTCCCAATCTGTGAAGCAATCTCATCTGTAAAAGTTGAAAACAAAGCCAGCGAGCCTTCACGCACTAAACGATACTGTTCCAACAAAGATTCAAAACTAATATCTGAAAAGCAGGCAGCATAGACATATTCATTTTCGTCAAAGCCAGGCAAAGACTGTTTTTCACCCCGAGCAATACACAAAGCCCGATACCCAAAAATTCTTTCCGTATCCGTCAAATGTCCCAATATCTCATGTGGCGACCACTTCCCAACTTCATATCGAAAGTTTTTTTGCTCTTCCGACAAACTTTTAAACAAATTTATCACACGGTCTTTATTCACCGTAAGTGCTTCAATAACATTTTGATAATCAACCTGTTCTATATAAAAAGAAAAATATTTATTCTGCGGATATTCGTTTCCAGTAGGTTTCTGCATGATTTTTTTCATTTTTTTTTCAACAAAGGTATTGCATTGTCCGAAAATACACCTAATTTTGCATCACAATTCAACGACAACGAGTCAGAATTTTATAAAAAATTGCTCGTTTAGGAGATAATGTATTTGGTTTGGTAGTTCAGTTGGTTAGAATACATGCCTGTCACGCATGGGGTCGCGGGTTCGAGTCCCGTCCAGACCGCAAATAGCACTCTTACGAGTGCTATTTTTGGTTTAAAGCCGTTTTGGAGCGTTTTGAGAGGGATTGATTTTTAGACGTTTACTATGTTTTAGCAAACAATAGCAAACTTTTTGCTACTCGTTTGATACCAGCTTTTTTGTCATTTTTAGATGGTAGGTTTGTTGCTCACGCAAATAAAACCAAGTAAAAATGAAAGCAAGGTATAGTTTGGTCTTTGACCGAAAAAATGAAATCCTTAAAAAAGGTAAAGGGTTAGTACAGATTCAAGTCTATTTAGATGGTGGTAGAAGATATTTTTCTACAAAGCTCTACCTTACCACAAAAGAATGGGATTTCAAGACCAATTCTACCAAAGAACCATACACAGGAAAATTATTAAGAGAACGCATCGCAGAGTTAGAAAAATTTGAAGTTGAGTACAGAGCTTTACATCAAAAATTTCGTTTATCTGATTTTGATTTGTTACTCAATCCTCCCAAGGTTGAATTAATACCTGAGCCTGTCAAAATATCCTTCACCGAATTTTTTAGAAATCAATTATCCAAAGAAACACATTTAAAGAAAGTAACATTAACTAATCAGACAAACTGCTATACTAAACTAACTGAGTTTAGAGAAGTGATTGAGTTTGCAGATTTGAATTATGCACTCCTTCAAGATTTTGAGATATTTTTAAAAAACGTATATAACCATAAAGTTAATACCATTGAAAAATATCATAGACAGCTAAGGAAGTATATTAACTCAGCGATTCGACAAGAGCTATTTCCAATCAATAAGAATCCTTATAAAGATTTTAAATTGGTAACGGAAGAAACTGATACTCTTTTTTTATTACCCGAAGAAACAGAGAGAGTTGAAGCATTAGTTTTTGATAAAAGTATCAAAGACTATGTAAGATTAGAAATGGCAAGGGACATGTTTCTGTTTGGATGTTACACAGGGCTTCGTTTTTGTGATTGTTATGATTTACGACCACCCAAATTTTCAGAAACAAAGCAGGGTTTGATATTAAAATTCAGAGCTATCAAAACAGATAAATTAGGTAGCAGACCTCTTTATTTATTATTTGATGGAAAACCTCAAGCAATTGTCAGAAAGTATATGCCAACAAATGATAAGAAAAGGCTTTTTCATGGTATGAGCAATGGTAAAGTGAATGCAAGACTCAAAATAATTGCCGAAATGGCAAAAGTGCATAGAGGTTTGTATTTTAAGGCATCAAGAGATACCTTTGGAACAACGCTTTATATGTTATCAGGCGATGATAAGTTAGTACAAAGTCAATTACAACATAGCAAAAGAGAGCAAACTGACAAATATGTTCATTTAGTAGAACAAATAGAAAATGAAGGACTACAAAAAATATTTAAACCCAGCTAACAAAGTCCCAATGATTGAGGTTTTGGGTGGTAATGATTTGGTAAATAGTATCAATAAAACCCAAAAAAAGGTTTCAATAAAGCACTATCTAAATACATATCTCTTTCCAGTTGGGGAAAATTATAATGGTGAACTACTTTATTCACTTTATTTTAGAGTCATTTTTAACAAGCAATCAGTTAAAATTAAGAGTTCAATAAATAAAGCATTTTCTGTGCAGGAGTTTGAAGCTGGTGAATTCAGTGATAAGAGTTATGGTTTGGGAAATGATAATTATTATTGGAATTTAATGACAAGAGAAGCTCTCAGTTTAACACATATTATTAGTAATTTTTTTATTAGTGGTATTAAAGCTGCAGAAAGAGAAATTAATCCTAAAAACCTCTCTGGGAAAGTTGATGACTATGATAATTGGAGGTATCAAG